>NZ_JBFTLX010000050.1:0-51587 GCF_056396665.1 Cupriavidus sp. 05T313
TCTCGGTCATTTTTTTCTCCTAGTGCTGATACGGAATCGTTCATCGGGTCAGCGCTTTACTTATCTTGGCGTGGCGGCGATTACCGGTAGCACGGCACCTTTGCGTCATAGCCACCAGAATCGAAACGACGATGTTGCTGCCAGTGCGATCAGACAACTGTTACTGTTCTTGTATAGCACCGGATTTGCTCGCGTTCATAAAAATAGCCGAGACAAGGCGCCAGCTTGTACACGCCTGGTCGTGCGGCCGGCCCGCGTTGGCGCCTTGCCCGTAAGCTTGTATAGGTCGTCAGTCAAGCGATCGTACCGCCCCACTGCGTAGAGCTTTGCCATCACCACGAGGTGCTTGACGAGGTGGCCAGGGAAGCCAGCTTCCCGAAGCTTGTCGGCCCAGGCCGAGAGCGGCACATTGCGGTAGCGAATCGTCCGACCGAGCGCCTCGGAGAAGGCGCGCGCATAGTGTTCAAGGTCGGCGGACTCGGGGCCGGTCAGGTTGTAGATGTTGCCGATATATGGCGCGAGGTCGTCGAGGATCACGGACACAGCGCGCGCCACATCCAGAGCCGAGATCGGCGACGTCCGACCGCTACCGAGCGGCAACGCCAGCTCGTCGTTGCCATTGCGCAGCGTGAAGGTTCAGGTGCGGCCATCGGCGCTGGAGGTGTAGCGCTCCACCATCTGTGGGTGGACTTTGCCCTGTGCATCCATGCCGAACGGCGTGTCGTAGATCGCATAGCCATGGTTGCGCGTCAAGAACGCGGCTGTCCAGATCGGATCGAGAATCTTCAGGTCCGACTGCGGCACCACTTTCTGGTCCCGCGCTAGCGCAAGCGGATTCGCGCCGGCCATCGGCGCGCCAAGCACGAGCCCCGGCGAACCCCCTCTTCATCGTCAGCACGGAACGGCTCCTTTCAGGCGGCGCATGGAATCAGGCGACCTCGACAATCAGTTCGATTTCCAGGCAGGCGCCGAGCGGCAACTGCGGCACTCCGAACGCGCTGAGCGCGTGCTGGCCGCGCGTGCCAAACACCTCGGCGAACAGTTCGCTGGCGCCATTGGTCACGAGGTGCTGCTCAGTGAAGTCCGCGGTCGAATGGACGAGGCTCGTCAGCTTGACGATACGCACGATTGCATTGAGGTCGCCGGTGGCGGCGTGCAGCGTCGCGAGCAAGTCGATGGCAACCAGGCGGGCCGCCGCAATACCGTCGGCGGTGCGCAGGTCACCACCGAAGCGGCCGGTTCGAACCTGGCCATTGATGCGGGAGAGATGGCCGGATACGTGGATCAGGTTGCCGGACCGCACGCTCGGCACGTAGGCTGCCGCCGGGCCCGAAGCCTTGGGCAGTTCGATGCCTAGCTGCGTGAGCCTGTCGTAGACCCCAGGCGCCGGGGCGAACACCGGACCGTTCGGTTTCAGGCGCATGCCGGGCTTGAGATGCTTCCATGGCAGCTCCGCCGGATCGGCGATGAACGGACCGGGCGCACGCACCACGAAAATGTCTTCCGCGATTGAGGCGAAGTCGGCGCGGAAATGCACTGAGCTCTTGTTCACGAGGATCTTCATCCCCGCCGGTTCGATGCCGACCGCGCGGTACATATTGCGGTCGAGCAGTTGTGCCTTGGTCGAGCTAACGGCAACGAGCACGCCATCGATCCGCAGTCGCGCCATGGGTCCCATGTCGGCAGCCTTGCCATGCATCATTGGTCCTCCGTAGACGAACTTGCCTTCGGACAGCGCCTCCACCTCGAAGGTCGCGCGCAGTGGGGCATCCTCGCCCACCTGTGGGCAGCCGCCGAGCGCAATATCGATCTTCGCGCCGACACCTGTCTGGTGCGCTGCCGCGGCCGCGGCGGGATCGCAGATGATCCCGATCGCGGCGTTCTGCGCGCCGGCCTTGAGAAGCGCACGCAGCATCCCCATGGTGTTGCCATCGCCGCCGACGCCCGGGTTGTCCTGCGTGTCCGCGAGGATCACCGGCCGCGTGGCCTTTTGCGCGATCCGCATGGCACGCTGCACCGCTGCATCCGGCTCCTCGAACTGCACGGCCCACTGGTTCTCCGGTTCGCAGATGCGCGCGAACAGTGTGTCGACGGCCTGCTCGACGCGCAGCTTGTCGAAGCCGTACCCCCAAACCACAGGACCACACTCGGCGAAGTCGGCCGCGGGAAAGCCCGGCGTGAACGACAGCGACAGCACGCCTTGCCGCTCCAGTTCTTCGAGTTGCCCGTAGATGCCTTGAGCGGGTTGCATCATCGTGGACATGCTGTTGACCGGAATCATGAACGGCACGCGCCGTGCTACCAGGTGCGCACGCGTCCCCCGCCTGCCAAGTTCCAGGAGCAGTTCGGCCGCGCGCTTACCTGTGGCGGCCATGTCCACATGCGGATAGGTGCGATACGCTACCACGCCGTCCGATAGAGCGAGCATCCGCTCGGTGACGTTGGCATGCAGGTCCAGCGAGACTACGATCTTCATGTCGGGGCCGGCCACGGCGCGGATGCGCGCCAGCAACTCTCCCTCTCCATCGTCGAGGTGCTGGGCCACCATGGCGCCATGCAGGTCAAGATAGATCGCGTCGTACGAGGCCGTCGTCACCGCCTCCACAATTTCTCCGGCGATGCGCTCGTAGGCATCGGTCGTGACGTGGGCCGAGGCACCGGCGGCCGCCCAGATCACCGGCGTGACGGCGTGACCATGCTCGCGCACGTGGTGGATGAAGCCGCTGATCGGCACGTTCACGTTCAGCAGGTCATAAATCGCCTCGCCGCGGACCATGGCGGGAAAGTCCTCGCCACGGACGAAGCTCTCGTAGGTGGCCATGGTTGGGGCGAACGTATTGGTTTCGTGTTGGAAACCGGCAACTAGGATATTCAAGTGAGAACTTCCTGGGACTGGATGCTGGGACCGTGCCGGGTGGAATTACTGAGGCGTCAGCTTGATTGAGTGGGCGAGCTTCCTGAACTTTTGGGTCTCGTCGGCGTAGAACGCCGCAGAAGCCTCGAGCGTCTGCGGCTTCATCGGCTGAACGCCGGAGAGCGCAAGGGCCTTGATCAGTTCGGGCGACTGCAGCGCCCGCTGCGAGGCCTCCAGCAATATGCGTGCACGTTCTGCAGGGATGCCGGTCCTGCCCATGACGCCCAGCCAGATCGAATAGACGAACTCGGACCTGCGCGCGACGCTGGTTTCGGAGATCGCCGGCACATCGGGCAGGGTTCGCATGCGCTGCGTGTCCAGCACTGCGATCGCCTTGATCTTGTGTGACTCGAGCAGTTGGGTGGAGGCACCGAGGTTTGGCAGGATCGTGATGTCTATCTGGTGACCGGTCAGATCCGCCAGCATCGGCGTGGCGCCCTTGTACGGCACCTGCAGCATCTTGGCGCCGGTCAGCTGCGCCATGTACTCTGCGACGATGTGGTACATCGTCCCATAGCCCGGATTGCCGAAGGTCAGGCTCTGGCTGCCCGGCTGTTTGCCGGCCGCAATGATTTGTTCGAGCGAGTTGTACGGCAGGTCGCTGCGAGCCATGAGCACGAGCGGGTGGATCGAGACCGGCGCCAGCAGCGCAAGGTCCTCCGACTTGTACTTGGCGCTGGCCAGCGCCAGCGGCGTCAGGATGGCTTCGTTGGGCGAACCCATGATCAGCGTGTAGCCATCGGCGGGACGGCTCAGTAGCCGCTGCACCGCCAGCGCGCCGCCGGCACCGGGCAGATTTTCGATGACCACGGGCTGGCCGAGTGCCTTGGCCATCGTCGGCTGCATGGCCCGCGCAAGTACGTCAGCGGGCCCCCCCGGCGGGAATGCGACCAACATCGATATCGGCTTGGTGGGAAACGCGTCGGCGGCGGATGCCGGCGCGCTGGTCAGAGTAATCCCCAGGAGGGCGGCGCTAAGCGCCATCCAGCGTTTGTGGGCGGGTGGTCCTTGGTCTCGCATGTCGTCCTCGACTCTCTTATTGCCTTCGCTTAGATGACGTAAATTAGTTGGTGAGGAACATTGTTGTCTTTGAAGTTCGCTGGAGCAATAGCAACTTTTTTCTAGATCGTTGCTCTATGGGCAACGTTGGCGGGTGGCGGATCAGGACCGCACAGGCGGTGCAGGCAAAGCTGTCGCAAGTGTGTGAACGTCGTGTATCTGATGTATGTCTCGTTGGCGGTCGAATGTACTGTTTTGTGTCTTGTCCGGTATCGGATTCAAATCGTCGGGTCCTCGCCCCGACGCTCTCTCCCGAAAGCCACAATGGGAGCCAATCAGGCGGCACGAAATGAAGAAATCAGACATCGAGCGATGCAGTGGCGTCCGCGGCAGCTCAACAATCATCGGCACATCGGCGCCGAAAGCACGGCATCTCCATCACAGATCAGTTGGGCTTCGGCGCAGTCGCTGGCTGAGACAACGCGCGCGCCACACGACGGGCTTGCAGTTGCTGCGCCCGGTTCGCATCGGCCTTTGAAACCTGTCCCGCCTCCCGCCCCGCCAGATCCACGCGTGCTGCACCTTCCACCAGGCAGGTCCAGTAGCGGGTGCCGCGGCACCAGGTCCGGATCGCGTGGCGCAATACCGGCTCGCTCAGGCCAAGTTCCTGCGCCTGCGGGACGAGATCCTCGAAGTTGCCGATCTTGAGCGGCAACTTGGGCGCAGGATTCTTCGGAAAGGTTTGCGGGAAGCGCTTTTGCAGCGTCGCGATGGCTTGCAGCACCGGATCAACGGGCTTAGCGGGCTCATTAAGGGGCGTCGCTGGGCGGGCCGAAGCCTTCGGGGGGGGCGCGACGCGTCTTGGCCCGTGGCGCGGCCTTGGCTTGCCTTGCCAGTTGTTCCTTCAATGCCGCCAGCTGTTCGAAGCCCATCGTGCCCAGCCATAAAAGAACGCCCACATTTGCGGAATTTGAGGTCGCCATTAGCCGAAATAACGATCTGCAACATCAACTATCAGCAGCGACGTGCGCAAGGGCTGCCTATTTCAAGCGCAGGAGCGGAATCAGTCGTCGACTATGTGATTGGTCAACGCATGAAGAGGAATGGGCACATGCGCTGGACGATCCCGGGAGCCAATGCACTGCTGCAGGTGCGATGTGCCGTTCTCAATGGCGAGGACATAAGCAATTTCAGGCGTTGATACCCGCCTGACAGGCGATCGAGGGATTTTCGAATGTATTCCCTGCGTCATAGAAGGTGCCCCCGATTTTGGCCGCTCCCTCCAAGGTTCGAAGGGGCAGTGCACGGCGCGCTCGATCGATAGCGCAGTGCTCAGGGCGCCGGCTCCTGCGGATCGAAATCCAACTCGATCCTGGCGCCGTTGGGGTCGTGCAGGAACAGTTGCCAGATGCCGGTGCCCGGCTGCCGCCCGAGGTTGAACGGAACATCCAGCTGGCGCAGATGATGCGCGACACGGGGGAGATTGGTCGCGCTGAATGCCATGTGATCCAGCACACCCGCGGTGGATACCGGTAGCTCGTCTTTCGCGACCAGGTGAATGATGGGCGCGCTAGCCGCATAGAGCCACGCGCCCGGAAACGAGAACGGCGGGCGCTCACCGGTCTCGAAGCCAAGTACGTTGGTATAGAACGCCACGCTGTCTTCCAGCGCCGCGGTGAGTACGGTGAAGTGGTTCATTCCGGCAATCGCCATGCATTGCTCCTATTCTGCAGGAGCCCAGGGGCTCCCTATCGTTACGCTAAATATCGTCAGTGCCCCCCCGGAAGCCGGGCGAAGGCGTGATCATTCCCACCTCGGTCTCCGACGCGACGCCAAGAAGAAAGATCCGCTGGGGTTCAAGAGGTTGCCGTCGCGCATGGTCGCGGCGAGTTGGTGGCGCCGATCCTCCGGCTGGAGGGCGGCGCCCGGTTCTCCCGGGCGTTTTGTCCAAATCCGTCCAAATCGATTCCTTCCTTTTGATCCCTGAATCCGGGTAGGCAGTCAGGTATGGTCGGCCAATGCCTGGCCGCCACGCCAGCCGTAGTGTCGCCGCGCAAGAAGATATGATGCATGATATATTCTCTTGGCGTCAACATTGGTATCCGGCTGGAAGCCTGCCGTACGTCCTGTGTTGTCGTCTCTCTTGGACAAGGAACGCCTTTTCAGGCAAAGGATGTCTCGATGAAGTTCATCAGTCATGGCCCGGGAACCGGGGCGGATACGCTGGTTTTGAAGGAAGCCCACCCCCCCGCGGTAGCCGCCCACGAAGTGCTGGTCCGCGTGGCGTTCGCCGGCGTCAACCGCCCGGACGTTTTGCAACGGCTAGGGTTGTACAATCCGCCGCCGTCCGCATGCCCGTACCTGGGCCTGGAGATTTCGGGCACGGTCGAGCAGGTAGGCGAATCGGTCACGCAGTGGAAAGTCGGCGATCGAGTCTGCGCCTTGACGCACGGTGGCGGCTACGCGGAATTCTGTGCCGCCGACGCGCGGCATTGCCTGCCGGTGCCCACAGGGATGACGCTGGAGCAAGCGGCGGCGCTACCGGAAAACTACATCACGGTATGGGCCAACCTGTTCGCCGGCAAGCTGGTGTCGCGCGGCAAGACCATCCTGATCCATGGCGGCAGCAGCGGCATCGGCATTACAGCCATCCAGATGTCCCGCGAGCTTGGCGCCGAGGTCATCGTCACCGCCGGCAATGCGCAAAAGCTGGCGATCTGCCGGCAGCACGGCGCCACGCATCTGATCAACTACCGCGAGCAGGACTTCAATGACGTCGTCTCGGAGGTAACGCAGGGCAAGGGCGTCGACGTGGTGCTGGATATGGTGGGCGGGCGCTACATCGAAATGAACCTGCGCGCGCTGGCGCTGGACGGCTCGCTGGTCCAGATCGCGTTCCTCGAGGGCAGCCGTGTTGATATCGACCTGCTGCCGGTTATGCTCAAGCGGCTCAAGATGACGGGCTCCACGCTGCGGGCGCGCACCCCGGAAAGCAAGGCGGCGCTGATCGTGGGTTTGCACGACGCGTTCTGGCCCGTGCTGGACCAGGGCCGGTGCCTGCCGCTCATTCATTGCGTGATGCCGCTTGCCGATGCGGGCAAGGCGCATGCGTTGATGGAGTCGAGCACGCACGCCGGCAAGATCCTGCTCAAGGTGGCATAGGCAGGTACGTCCAGGGCTGCACCGCCGATGGTCGTGCGGCCCTGCTATCGGGCTTGCGTGTCAGCCGGGGTCATCCTGCACCGGGGTGTCCCCGACGAGGAAGTCGATCAACGCGCGCGACGCCGCCGACAAACGCCGATGTGGCGCAAAAACCAGTGAAAACGGCCGGGGCCGGCCGTGAGCATGGGCCAGTACTTCCACGAACACGCCGTCCCGGATGCGCTGGTCCGCGATGAACCTGTAGGTCTGGCAGATGCCCAGCCCTTGCTCTGCCAGCGACACGACGCCTAGCACATCGTCGGAGACCTGCAAGCCGCCCGACGGTGTCCACTCCACATCGGCGCCGTCGTCCCTGAACGCCCAGGGCCCAACCCGGCCGGTGCTGGGCATCACGAAGTGCAGGCAGGCATGGCCCGCGAGGTCGCCGATGGCCTGCGGCGTGCCCGCGCGCTTCAGGTAGGCCGGCGTGGCGACCACGCATAGCTCGGCATCTTCCAGCTTGCGCGCCACCAGCCCGCTGTCCGGCAGCTTACCCAGGCGTATGGCGACGTCGAACCCCTCTGCCACCAGGTCCACATTACGATTGGTGATGTTCAGTTCGATCTGCACATCAGGATAGCGCGCGATGGCCCCCGCCGTGACCGATCCCTTATCCACGACCACGATAAACGCCTCCACATCGCTCAGATGATCAAATCGACGCCCCATTATTGCCTCTGAAGAACAGGTGATTTCCCTATGCGGGAGTTTATCGCCGCAAGCGGCTTGAATAAAGTGTGTGCATTCGCCGCGTGCGCAGCGGCGCGAACGGTTCGAGCTATCGGGGGAAAAATGAAACAGATGCACAAGCTTGCCGCCGGTGCGGTAATGGCAATGGCCGCGTTTGGCGCGCAGGCCGGTAACGTCCTGGTGGTGCTCTCCGACTCGGATCACCTGGACCTGAAGGATGGCAAGGTATTCGAAACCGGGTTCTACCTGAACGAGCTGATGCAGCCGGTAAAGCGCTTGCTCGACGCCGGCCACGCTGTCACGTTTGCTACGCCCAGGGGCAATGCGCCTACGGTGGACAAGTCGTCGATCGACAAGATGTATTTCAACGGTGACGAAGCCG
Organism: Cupriavidus sp. 05T313; assembly: GCF_056396665.1. Lineage (NCBI taxonomy): Bacteria > Pseudomonadati > Pseudomonadota > Betaproteobacteria > Burkholderiales > Burkholderiaceae > Cupriavidus > Cupriavidus sp. 05T313. Next base: position 8,187 of record NZ_JBFTLX010000050.1, read on the forward strand.
CGCTCCAGGCGCACAAGGTGTTGATGGAGCGCCTGGAGATCACCTTGCGCGGCAGGTCACCGGTGATCAGCTTGTCGCGCGTGGAGCAGATTGGCTACGACCGCTTTGATGCCGTGTACATCCCCGGCGGGCATGCGCCGATGCAGGACCTGCTGCAAAGCCCGGAGCTTGGCAAGCTGCTGGCAAGCTTCCATGCACGTGGCAAGACCACGGCGCTGGTTTGCCATGGCCCTATTGCGTTGTTATCGACGCTGCCGGATGCGCGTAGCTATGTGCAAGCGCTCCAGGCCGGAGCGGATGTGCAAGCCGCTCCGGCCTGGATCTATGCGGGCTATCGGCTTAYGGTGATCAGTAATGTGGAAGAGGAGCAGGCGAAAGGCTTGCTGAACGGCGGGGCGATGAAGTTCTATCCGCAGACGGCGCTGGAGAAGGCCGGCGCGCGCTATGGCAGCAACGTGGCGCCGTGGACGCCCCATGTGGTCGTGGACCGCGAGTTGATCACAGGGCAGAACCCGGCTTCGGCACTGGCCGTTGCCGGCAAGTTGATGGAACGCCTGAAGTAGGCCCCCGAGTCTGCTCAGCCGCGGCCGGAGGGCGTTTCCCCGAGCCGCGCGCTGAGGTAGTCAAGAAAGGATGTAATGCGCGAGGACAGCAACGTGTTGCGGTAATAGACCGCATGGATGGGCTGCTCGAGCTCCACGGTGCCTGCATCAGCACCTGGACCAGGTCGCCCCGGCCCCGGTCCGCTTGCGTCATGTAGTCGGCCAGGCAGGCAATGCCTTCGACGGCGAGCGCGAGCTTCAGCAGGGTCTCGCCGCTGGGGGCGCGCAGGCCGGGCTCGATCCACAGGGTGTCACCAAGCGCATGGCGTAGGGGCCATTGGTTGAACGTGTCCGGTTGGGTGAATGCGAGCAGGCTGTGGCTGGTGAGTGCGCTGACATGCTTGGGTTTGCCGCGCGCCTTGAGATACGCGGGGTTGGCCACCAGGCGCAGGCGGCTGTTGCACACCGCACGCGCATGCAGGGTGGCGTTCCGCAGCGCGCCAATGCGGATCGCCACGTCGGTGCAGGGGCTGCAGTATCGTGCCTTCCCGCCTGCGGGAGTAAGCCGCCGGGAGTCAGAAGATACTTGCCCGAGGCGCAAGAATCGCGCTTGCATGGCTAGCCGGGTCAGGCGATGGTCTGCACGGTGCCCCCCTCTGCCCGGATCGCCGCGCCATTGACCACCGCGGCCCGCTCGCTGGCGAGAAAGGCGACCACGTTGGCAACTTCAGCCGGTTTCGCAAGGCGATAGATTAGCGAGGAGGGGCGGTTCTCCTGCATGAACTTTCGTTCCGCGTCGGCGTAGGACAAGTCAGGGTTCACCGACTTGATGAAGGCTTTGAGGCTTTCCGTTTCGGTGGGGCCCGGCAGCACGGCGTTCACTGTGACGGCGGTGCCTTTCGTGAGTTCGGCCAGGCTGCGCGAAATGGAGAGTTGCGTCGCCTTGCTGGCGCTGTAGTGCGCCATCGAAGCCATCGGCGTGAGCGCGACCTCGCTGGAGATGAAGATTACGCGGCCGTGGCCCCGATCGAGCATGCCCTTCATGTAAGTGCGGGCGAGGCGCACACCGCTCCACACATTGACGTCGAAGATGCGTTGCCAGTCTGCATCGGAGGTGCTGAAGAAATGGCTGAGCGCGTAGGTGCCGATGTTGTTGACCAGGATATCGATCTCGGGAAACGCCTCGGCCGCCAGCTTCTCGCTGCCTGCAACGCTCATGTCCGCGACAAGCGCCAGCGAGCGGCCGGCGCCAAAGCGCGCGTTGAACGCCCCTACCACTTGCTCGACGTTCGCGGCGTTGCGCCCATTGACGATGACCCGCGCGTCGTCCTCCAGCAATTGCGCGGCGATGGCATGGCCGATTCCGGATGTGGATGCGCTGACCAGCGCGGTCTTGTCTTTCAGGTTCAGATCCATGATGTATCTCGAAATATTGATAAAGACAGCAGATCGATGCCCGCCATTTCAGGTTGAAGTATGGCGGGCCATAACTCCTTTGATAACGGCATGCAATGGAATATGATTGTTGAATTCAATTCGTTTCATTCAGAAGATGGATAGTCGCAGCGGTGAGATGCTGGTGTTCACGAAAATCGTGGAAACAGGCAGTTTTTCAGCGGCGGGAAAAGTGCTGGACCTGACTGCATCGGCCGTGAGCAAGCTGCTTGGCAGGATCGAAGAGCGGTTGGGTGTGCAATTGGTGCGCCGTTCCACCCGGCAATTGGTCATCACCAATGAGGGAAAGCACTTCTATGACAGCTGCGTTCGGATATTGAATGACATAGAAGAAGCCGAGCAGGGCGTTTCGCAGGGCACGGTAGCGCCGCACGGCGTCCTGCGCGTCAATGTGTCATTGCCGTTCGGCACGCATCACCTGATTCCCCTCGTTCCCGAATTTCATCAGCGCTATCCGGAAATCACGCTCGATATCTCGCTCACCGATGCGCTGGTCGACCTGCAGCGCGAACGTATCGACGTGGCGATCCGCATGGGGCCACTGGCCGATGCGAGTTTCCGCGCGCGTGTGCTGGGCGAGAGCCGGCGCGCGGTGGTAGCGTCGCCAGCTTACGTGGCGGCGCACGGACGCCCGCAAACGCCGGAGGACTTGCAGCGGCATCGGTGCCTGGGCTTTAACTTCAGGCGTTCGCTGGACGAGTGGCCGTTCCTGGTCGATCGACATACCGTCTATATGCCGATGCGTGGCGACATGCTGACCAATAATGGCGAGACCATGCGCCAGCTGACGCTGGATGGGATGGGCATCAGCCGCCTCGGCCTGTTTCACGTGGCGAGGGATATCGAGGCGGGCCGCCTGGTGGAACTGCTGAGGGAATACAACCCGGACGATAAGGAGGAGATCCATGCGATCTTCAGCAACCAGCGCTATATGCCGCTGCGCGTGCGGGTGTTCATCGATTTCCTGGTTGAACGGATCGGGCCGGAACTGCGTCGCTTTGCAGCCAGCTAGCGTGGCGCAAGGCGCAGGCGCTCCGAGGCATTGCCCGGGAGCGCTGCGGTGCCAGGAGAGTCAGGCAACCTGATGCATCTCATGCAGCTCGAACTCGCCGATGCAGTGGCCGGCGGCTTCGCGGAATGCCTGGATGTAATCGCTCGCCAGATGGCTGCGCCATTGTTCCGCCGAAGCCCATTGCTCGACGAAGGTCACCAGGCCGGGTTCGGTGTTCGATACATGCAGCTCGTATCGGAGGCAGCCGGGCTGCTGGTTGGCCGACGCGACCACCTTGATCTGTTCGGCGATCATGCGGTTTTCAAGGCCGGGCCTCGCCCGCGCGTGAGCGATGATAGTCAGGGTATTTTTCATGAGGCACCTCAACGCTGAGCCGCTGCGGGCGGGTACTGGTTCGCGTCTTCCGGAGACGGGCCGCCATGCAGCCAGTTCACCACCCAGCCGCTCTCCAGGATGTTGAGCGTTTGCGAGCCCGCCGGCAGCCATGCCTCGTGCTCCACGCCGCCGGGCGCACGGAAGAACCCGCCGTTTTCCACGTTGTAGCGCACGCCGCTGGATTCAAACACATGGGTGCCGCCAACCAGGATCACATGGGACTCCGCGAGATCATGCGTGTGGGGCTTGATATGCACCGCGATGGGCGTGCGGAACATCAGCATCGTCAGTCCCCTCTTCTGGTCGACATGCAGGATCGCGTATTCGGGCGAGTTCCTTCCCAGCGCGGGAATGGTCTTCTCCCATTTGAGCGCGGCGGGATTGATCAGGGAAGGGAGCGGGGCAGCGGATGCAGCGGGGGTGGCCGCATCCGCCGGATGCGCAGCACCGAGCGAAAAGAGGAGAGCGGCGAAGGCGGAGGCCAAGGTGGCCTTCGCGGCAAAAAAGGCTATACCGCGCGGTGCGCGCGCCTCGGAGAGAATCGTGTCCATGATGTTCCTTGTGAGCGGCCTGGTTGAAGACACTGTTTTCAACGACAACCTGGAACATAGTATTGGCGAGAGCGACTCCCTCAACTAGAGGGCGCAATGGAACTTCAAGCTGGAAAAAAATTCAGGGATGGCCAGGCGCAATCAGGCAGTTTCCGGCGCCGGGGCGGTCAGACCTGTTCTTCTTCCCGCGATGCCATCCACTCCAGCAGCACCGTCTTGCCCCACTGGATATCGTCGCGAATGGCTGCGGATGCTATCTTGGCGTCACCTCGGGTAAGGCCATCGAGCACGCGATAGTGAGGATGCTCTTCCAGGCTTTCCCGGCTGGCCTGCAGCTCCGTGTGGAAGATATGCAGCAAAGGACCCATGCGCACCCACATACTCTCGACGACGGAGAACAGGTTGGGCAGGTGCGATGCGGCGAGCAGTTCGAAGTGGAACTTGCGGTTCTGGCTGGCCGCCTCGCGCGGGCTGGTCGCCACGGCCTTGATAAAGGCTTCGTGCGTCTTGCGCAGGCGGGCAATCTCCTGCGGCGTGATGCGCGCCGCGGCCGCCTCGGCGGCCGCGCCTTCCAGCAGCGTGCGCATCAGCTGGATCTCCGCGACGGTGCCCGGATCCAGCTCGGGCACGGTGATGGAGGTGGCGGCCGTCATGGTCAGGGCCTGCTCGCTTACCAGCCGGAAGATCGCCTCGCGCACGGGGGTGGTGCTTGTTCCCATCGATTCGGCCAGCTCCGCCACGCGCAATCGCTCGCCCGGCACGTACTTGCCGCTCATCAATGCGGATCGGATCTGGTCATAGACGCGTGACGACAGATTGCTCTTCTCCACGCGCGCGAGTTCTTTCATAACGTCTAGTCTCGATAAATGGTGTTCAGGGGCACATCATATATGATATGCAATGCTGCCCCGTCCGTTATGGCATGACGCGTTCCGGCTCCGGCGGCTAGCCCAGCAGGTAATCCACCAGCAGGTCGATCTGCGCCGTCACCATATGCTCGCCCCGGTGGATCCGGCATCCGCGCGCCTTTGCCGCCAGCAGGAGGGCGGTTTCCGCCGGCTGCATGATGACCTCGGCCACGAGGCTGCTAGGATCAAGCAGGACGGGGTCCAGCGGCAGCGGATCCTCGGGTTTCAGGCCGAGAGAAGTCCCGTTGACAATCAGATCCCATTGCCCGGCCGCGCCTTCGGCGGAGCCGACAGCCGCATCGGGCCGTTTGGCTTTCAATTGTGCCACCAGCAAGTCAGCCTTATCCCGCGTGCGGTTGACGATGGTCAGCTGCCGCACGCCCGCATCGAGCAGGGCGGCGGCGACCGCCGTCGCGGCGCCGCCCGCGCCCAGCAGCAAGGCGCGCTTGCCGGCCGGGTCGATCCCCTGGCCGCGAAGGCCCGTCACGAATCCCACGCCGTCGTACATGCGGCCGATAAAGCGGCCGTCGGGTGTGCGGCGCGCGACATTGCACACGCCGAGATGCGCCGCGATACCTTCGAGCCCATCGCACAGCGCCGCCATCTGCTGCTTGTGCGGCACGGTGACGATTACGCCGGCCAGGTTTTCCACCAGGCGCAGTCCCTCTAGCGCTGCGGGCAGTTGCGCCGGCGAGACCTTCCATGGCACGAGCACGGCGTTCAGCCCCAGCGCCGCCACGCGGGCGTTGAAGAAGGTGGGCGTTCGCACGTGGTGGGTGGGGTAGGCGAGGATCACGACGACCCGGGTGCGGCCGTCGATGGGCGCCACGGGCAAGCTGCTTGTCTCTGACATTGTTGGGTGCTCCGGAAGAATCAAGAAGGGTCAAAAAGGACTGCAAACAAGGCGCCGGCAAAAAACCTTCTTGCCAGGCACCGATAATGATGTAGGATATATCCTATATGATGTATTGAAAAGGCGCAGCGGGATCGGGTTCGATACGCGAACCGGCGGCGAACCAGCGCCATCGACGGAGGAGAGAACGTGCAAGCAGTATTTGGCTCGCCCGGACGCTATGTCCAGGGTGCGGGGGCATTGGATCTGCTGGGCGAACATGTCGCCCGGCTTGGCCGCGACGCCGTGCTGGTCGCGGACAGCATGGTGATGGCCATGATTGGCGAGCGGGTCGGGCGGCTATGCAGTGCCGCGGCGGTCGCGCTGCGCAGCGTCGGCTTTGACGAAGGGCTGACCCCGCAACTGGTCGCCCGGCTGGTCGACGAACTGGGCGGCACCGCGCCAGCCGTGATCATCGCCGCGGGTGGCGGGCGCAGCATCGATGCGGGCAAGGCGCTTGCGGATCATTACCGGGCGCCCGTCATCACGGTGCCCACGGTGGCGTCCAACGACGCGCCCACCAGCAAGAACTATGTCCTGTACGACGAACAGCATCGGCTGCTGGCGGTCAGGCATCTGTCCTATAGCCCCGTTTGCGTGATTGCCGACACCGCGCTGATCTCGCAGGCGCCCGCGCAGATGCTGCTGGCCGGCATTGGCGACGCGATCTCCAAGTCCTTCGAGGCCGCGCAGTGCGCGGCCGCCCTGCAGGGCCGGAACATGTTCGGCACCCGGCCCTTGCTGTCGGCGCAAGCGCTGGCGCGGGAATGCCACCGCGTGCTGGTGGCGGATGCGCAGGGTGCGCTGGCCGTCGCGGGATCGGGCCAGCCGGATGCGGCGTTCGAGCGCGTGGTGGAAGCTACCATCCTGATGTCTGGGCTGGGTTTTGAAAGCGGTGGCCTGTCGATTGCGCATGCGTTGACGCGCGGGTTGTCCACGCTGCGCGAGGCCAGGCGCGCAGCGCACGGCTTGCAAGTGGCCTATGGCCTGCTGGTCCAGCTAGAACTGGAGCAGCGCACGGATGGTGCCCGCGCAGAAATCGAGGCGCTCTACCGGCAAATCGGGCTGCCGCTCAGCCTGAACGGCCTTGGGCTTGGCGACGCCACGCGTGAGGAACTCGAGGCCGCGGCGGAGCTGTCATTGGCCGCGCCCCACATGAAGAATTTCTCGCGCGAGCTGAGTGCTGCCGATATCGCGGATGCGATGCAGGTAGTGGAAGCCCGCGCGCTCGCGACACTACGGTAAGCCCACGGCAAGCCCACAAGAAGCTGGAGACGACATGAGGTTGAACGATGCGGCATTGATGCGCACGCAGGCGTACATCGATGGCGAATGGACCCAGGCCGATGACGGCGCGCGCTTCGCGGTTGCCAATCCGGCCTGCGGCGCGGTGATTGCCGAGGTGCCCGACATGGGCGAAGCCGAAACCCGACGCGCGATTGCCGCTGCGGAGCAGGCGCTTGCGTCCTGGCGCGCCACTACGGCCAAGCACCGGGCCGACAGCCTGCGCCGCTGGTACGACTTGATCCGATTGCACCAGGCCGATCTTGCGGCGCTGATGACGGCTGAGCAGGGCAAGCCGCTGGCCGAAGCCGAGAGCGAGGTGGTCTACGGTGCGTCATTCGTGGAGTGGTTCGCGGAAGAAGCCACGCGGACCTACGGCGAACTGATTCCTGCGCCGGCCGGTGACCGCCGGCTGATGGTCATCAAGCAGCCGGTAGGCGTGGTCGCTGCGCTCACGCCATGGAACTTCCCGGTGGCGATGGCCACGCGCAAAGTCGCGCCAGCGCTGGCGGCGGGCTGTACAGTGGTGCTCAAGCCCGCCTCCGAGACGCCGCTGTGCGCACTGGCGCTGGCCGAACTGGCCCACCGTGCGGGCATTCCGCGCGGGGTCTTCAATGTGGTGACCAGCGCGCGCGCCGCGGTCATTGGCGCGGTGCTAGCGCAGAGTCCCGCTGTGCGCAAGCTGTCGTTCACCGGCTCCACTCGCGTCGGCCGGCTGCTGATGGTGCAGTCCGCCGCCAATATCAAGAAGCTGTCCCTCGAGCTCGGCGGCAATGCGCCGTTCATCGTGTTCGAAGACGCCGACCTGGACGCGGCGGTACGTGGGGCGATGGTGTCCAAGTACCGCAACGCGGGGCAGACCTGCGTCTGTGCCAACCGCATGTTCGTGCACGCCGCCGTCTACGACGAATTCGCGCGTCGGCTTTGCGATGCCGTGGCTGCCCTGAAGGTGGGCGACGGCAGCGGGTCCGGCATCACCATGGGGCCACTCATCAACGCGCGCGCTGCCAACCGCGTGCACGAGATGGTAACGGACGCGGTGGAGCTAGGGGCCCGCGTGCTGGCCGGTGGCCAGCGGCAGGATGCGGGCGGCGCGTTCTATGCGCCGACCGTGGTTGGCGAGGTAACGCCGTCGATGCAACTGGGACGCGAGGAGATCTTCGGCCCGGTGGCGCCGCTGCTGCGCTTCACGTCGGACGAGGAAGTGGTGCGGATGGCCAACGACACGCCGTATGGCCTTGCCGGGTATTTCTATACGCGTGACCTGCGCCGTGTGTGGCGCATTGCCGAGGCGCTGGAATGCGGCATGGTCGGCATCAACGAAGGCTTGATCTCCACCGCCGTCGCGCCCTTCGGCGGCGTCAAGGAATCGGGACTGGGTCGGGAAGGTGCCCGCCAGGGCATCGAGGACTACCTGGAACCCAAGTACATGTGCATGGGCGGCATCTAAGTATTCAAGTCGAAAGGACAAGAGGAGCGAAGCAATGGATTTCCTGTATTTTACGATAGGATGCATGATATATCATGCATCAAAAACAGTAGGAGACGCCCGATGAACCACGCTGTTGCAACGGCCATGCCGACTGCTTCCGCCAGCGCGCTCGCGCCCAGCGCGGAACAAGTCGCGCTGCTCAAAGAGCGCGCCACCTTCGTCCGCCTGGAGACCATCCGGCTGATCGAGATCGCCAAGACCGGCCACTACACCTCGGTGTTCTCGGCGGCCGAAACGTTCGCCGCGCTGTACTACGACGTCATGCAACTGCGCCGGGGCGAGCCCGGCTGGCCGATGCGGGATCGCTTCCTGATGGGCAAGGGGCATGCGGCGGTGGGCTTGTTCCCGATCCTGGCCGACCTGGATTTCTTCCCCAAGGCCTGGCTGGATGAGTACACCCGCCTGGGCAGCCCGCTGGGCGATCACCCGGACATGCGCAAGGTACCGGGCATCGACTTCAGCTCGGGCTCCATCGGGCACGCGCTATCGGCCGGGCTGGGCATGGCGCTGGCGGGCCGGCACGCGGGTCTGGATTTCACCACCTTCGTCATGCTGGGCGACGGCGAGATGCAGGAAGGGCAGGTGTGGGAGGCGGCGATGTCCGCCGCGCACCACCGCGCCAACCGCCTGGTGGCCATCGTCGACCGCAACGGCTACCAGCTCGACGGCGCCGTGGACGAGGTGATGGGCATCGAGYCGCTCGACGCCAAATGGCGCGCGTTCGGCTGGGAAGTTCACGTGGTGGATGGCCATGATGTTGCGGCCCTGACCGCCTTGCTACGCCAGTTGCGCGCCGACGATGGCCGCACCACGCCGGTTTGCGTGATCGCCAAGACGGTCAAGGGCAAGGGCGTCTCCTATATGGAGACCGAGCCCGGATGGCACCTCGGCTACCTCGCGCCCGACGATGCGCAGCGCGCCGTCGAAGAAATTCTCGCAAAGGATCGATAGCATGAACCAGCCACTTTCCAAGGATTCCTGGCAGTACCGGGGCCTGAACGCCATCACGCCGGGCCTGAGCTACCTGTCCGACGGCCTGATCGACCTGGTCGACACCGGCGCGCCTGTGCTCGCGGGATCGGCGGACCTGCAGTACTCCAACGGCCTTGCGCGTTTCGCGCAACGCTTCCCCGAGCGCTATATCCAGTTCGGCATTTCCGAGCAGAACATGGTGACGGCGGCCGCCGGCATGGCAAGCGTGGGCTATACGCCGTTCGTCGCCACCTTCGCGTCCTTCCTCGCGCTGTTGTGCTGCGAGCAGATCCGCATGGACGTGGCCTATTCCGGCCTGCCGGTGCGGCTGATCGGCCATCACGCGGGCATCTCGCTGGGCTTCTACGGCACGTCGCACCATGCCACCGAGGACCTGGCCATCATGCGCTCCATCGCCGACCTCACCGTGGTGGCGCCGGCCGACGGCCCGCAATTGCGCGCGGCCATCAAGGCATCCGCAGGGCACGCGCAGCCGATCTACTTCCGCATCGGCCGGGGCCGTGAGCCCTCCGTCTATGAAGAAGGCACCGCGTTCGAATTCGGCAAGGCCATCGAGCACTTGCAGGGCGAGGAGCTGACGCTGATCGCCACCGGCTCCAGCGTGCATCCGGCGCTCGAAGCCGCAAAGCGGCTCAATGCCKCAGGCCATTCGGTGGGGATGATCGACATGGCAACCGTCAAGCCGCTGGACCGCGAGGCCGTGCTGCGCGCGGCTGCGCGCTCACGCGTGCTGATGACCGTGGAAGAGCACAACGTGCTGGGCGGCCTCGGCGGTGCCGTGGCCGAGGTGCTGATGGATGTGGGCGCCGGCGTGCGCCTGGTGCGGCACGGCATCCTCGACGAGTACAGCCTGATCGCGCCGCCCACGCATCTCTACAAGCACTACAAGCTCGATGCCGACGGGATCGAGCAACTGGCGGCGCAAGCCATCGCTCCGTAGCGGGTGCGGCCTGTGCGGGTTGGGGGCCCACAGCCCCCTTTTCAAAACAAGACAGAGTCGATTCGACTCAGGAGACAGTATGCGCAATCTTATTTCAAAGACCCGGCTAGCATACCTGCTGGCCGCCGGCATCGGCGCCACCCTGGCATGCAGCGCGGCATTCGCCCAGGTGAAGGAAGTCCCCATCGGCTTCGTGCTACCGCTGTCCGGCGGCGCGGCCACCATCGGCAACCAGACCAAGCTCGGCGCGGAGATCGCCGCCGAGCAGATCAACAAGGCGGGCGGCATCCGCTCGCTTGGCGGCGCCAGGGTCAAGCTGATCTTTGCCGACAGCCAGTCCAAGCCCGACGTGGGCGTGGCGGAAACCGAGCGTCTCATCCAGCGCGAGAACGTGCCCCTGATCGTCGGCGCGTACAACAGCGCGGTGACCTTCCCTGCGTCCGAGGTGGCGGAGCGCTACAAGGTGTCGTGGCTGGTCACCGGTGCGGTCAAGGACGAGATCACCGAACGTGGCTTCAAGTATGTCTTCCGCCCGAACAACAAGGCTATCTACGACGCGCGCGAGCAGATCGACGCGCTGGACCTGCTCAAGAAGGAGACCGGCAAGGGCCCCAAGACGCTGGGGCTGTTCTATGAAGGCACTGATTGGGGCCGCTCGCACGCCGCCAATATCAAGAAACTGGCGAAGGAGCGCGGCTACGCCATCGCGATGGACGAATCGTATCCACCCAACCAGACCGACCTGTCCGCGCAGTTGCTCAAGATCCGCGGCGCCAAGCCCGATGCGCTGATCGTGGTTGCCTACACGCCGGACCACATCCTGTTCACGCGCCAGCTGGCCGAGAGCCGCCTGTACCTGCCCTACGGCGTCCACTCGGTCGGCGGTGGCTCGGAGGACCCGAACTTCTACAAGGCGGTGTCACCCAAGGCCGTCGAGTACATGTTCGTGCAGGATGACTTCCAGGTCGACATCATGAAGGCCGCCAAGGATCCGGTGGTCATCGACGCGGACGCGAAGTTCAAGGCGGCAATCGGCTATGGCATGAACTCGTACGGCGCCCAGGGCGTGTCCAACCTGTACATAGTCAAGGACGCGCTTGAGCGCGCCGCCTCTGTCGACCGCGAGAAAGTGCGCAACGCACTGGCCTCGACGGATATCTCCAGTGGCCCCGCGCTGGTCACCGGCTACCAGCGCATCCAGTTCGACAGCCAGGGCCAGAACACCTTTGCCCACGGCGTGATCTCGCAGAACCTGAACGGCGAGCGCCGCACGGTGTGGCCGGCGGACAACCGGCTGGCCGGCGTCAAGCCAGTGTGGCCGCTGCCGGCGCCCGGCGCGCGCTAAGCGGCGGCAGCCGCATGATCCGGCACGGTTGCCGGATCGTCATTTCCCGCACGGCGGCGCGAGCCGGCCGTGCCCAACCGAGGTAGGTATATGGACCCAATCATTCTGGCTTACGCCGTGGTCAACGGCGTATTGCTCGGCGGGATCTATGGCGGCATCGCGCTGGGCCTGAGTCTCATCTTCGGCGTGCTGAGGGTGATCAACTTCGCGCATGGCTCCTTCCTGATGCTCGCCATGTATCTCAGTTACCTGATCTGGTCGGTCTTTGGCATTCATCCGTATGCCACGGCCTTGCTGACGGTGCCCTTGTTATTCCTGCTTGGCTATTTCACGCAGGCCGTCGTCATCTCGCCCCTGTTCCGGCGGGAGACCACCATGGTCGTCGAGCCGCTCGGCGCATTGCTGCTGACGACGGGCGTGTTCCTCGTCATCGATAACGCGATCCTGATGGGCTTCGGCCCCGATGTGCGCACGGTGATCACCGACGTGCTGAGCGGCTCGATCGACATCGGCGGGCTCCCCGTCAATGTCCCGCGCCTGATTGCCTGCGTGGCGGCGGTTGGCGTGTCCGGCGGGCTGGCTTACTGGCTGCGCTTCACCGACACCGGCCGGAAGATCCGCGCCACCGCGCAAAACCGCGAGGCCGCGGCGCTGTCTGGCATCAACGTCGGGCGTGTGTACAACGTGACGTTCGGCATCGGTGCCGGCATCCTGGGCCTGTTCGGCGCGCTGCTGGTGCCGTTCCTTCCGGTCTCGCCCACCACGGGGCTGGGCTTTGGCATCAAGTCCTTCCTGGTGGTGGTGCTCGGCGGCATCGGATCGATTCCCGGTTCCTTGCTCGGCGGCCTGGTGCTGGGCGTATTCGAGTCAGTCGCTTCGCAGTTCGTGACCGCTACATCGGCATCGGTGTTCTCGTTCTGCCTGTTCATCGTTGTCCTGCTGGTCCGGCCAAACGGCCTGCTAGGCCGCAAATGAGGAGGGCCTCCGTATGAAATCATCAAGGACGAATATCAACCTGGTGCTAGGCCTGCCGCTGCTGTGCGCGGGCGTTGTGCTGCCCCTGTTCGTCACGGACAGCTATGCGCTGCACTCGCTCATCATGGTGCTGTACTTCGCCTACATGGCGTCGGCATGGAACTTTGTGTGCGGCTATGTCGGGCAGCTCTCGCTCGGGCATTCGGTGTTTGCCGGCGGCGCCGGCTATGTCACCGTGCTGCTGTTCACGGGGCTGGGCTTGTCGCCGTGGCTGGGCATGGTGGCTGGCGGCATGGCCGCCGCGCTGCTATCCGTGTGCATCGGGTATCCGACCTTCAAGCTCAAGGGGCCGTACTTCACGCTGACGACGATCGCCTTTGCCGAGATCGTCCGGATCTGGATCGAGAACACCGACGAGTTCCTGGGCATACCGATCAAGGGCGCGCAGGGGCTGGTAATCCCACCATCGGCCGGTGGCTGGACGGTCTTCCAGTTCGACGGCAAGGTGCCTTACTACTACATCATCCTTACCATGCTGGTCGTGATGTTATTGGCCACGTTTGTGCTGGAACGCTCGCGTCTGGGCTACTACCTCAAGGCGATTCGAGGCGACGAAGCCGCAGCGCAGGCAGTCGGGGTGAGCACCACCAAGTACCCGCTGATCGCGTTGGCGATCAGTGCCTTCATGACCGGACTCGGTGGCGCGTTCTATGCGCAGTTCTTCCGCTACATCAACCCAGAGCGGAACATGGGTCTCGACTTGTCGATCGATGCCGCTATCATGGCGATCGTCGGCGGGCAGGGGACCATCATCGGTCCGGTGATCGGCGCCTTCGTGCTGCATCCGATCGCGGAGTTCACGCGAACCTATTTCGCGGGTCGCTTCCTCGGCCTGCATCTGGTGATCTATGGGCTGGTGCTGATCGGAGCGGTGCTCTACTTCCCCAAAGGGATTATCGGTCCTCTCGATCGATTGCTGCAACGGCGTGTCAAGCGGCGTCTCGCGGTAGAGCTACCGCCGCGCGCAAGGTCTGGTGGGGAGAGGGCGCAATGAAAAACATCCTGGAAGTGAAATCCATCGGTAAGCGATTTGGCGGTCTTCAGGCGGTGAATCAGCTTTCATTCACTGTGGGCAGGGGCGAGATCCTGGGCCTGTTGGGCCCGAATGGTGCGGGAAAGACAACGGCATTCAACTTGATCGCCGGCTTCATCAAGGCCGACGAAGGTGAGATTCTCTTTGCCGGACAGCAAATCCGCGGTCGCGAGCCTTACCAGATCTGCGCCAGCGGCATTGCGCGAACCTTTCAGCTCTCAAAGCCGTTCGGCGGACTGACCGCGCTGGAGAACGTCATGGTTGGCGGATTCGCGCGCGGCGGTTCGCGTGCCAAGGTACGCGACGAGGCCTACAGCTGTCTGGAGTTCCTTGGGCTGGCCCAGCGCGCGGACACCGATGCCAACGACCTGACTGCTTTCGATAAACGCAAGCTCGAACTCGGCCGGGCGCTGGCTACCAAGCCACGCCTGCTTCTCATGGACGAGGTCGTCGCGGGGGCGACACCGAGCGAAGCGGGTGAGATGGTGGAACTGGTCCGGAAAGTGCGGGACCGGGGCATCACGGTACTGATCGTAGAACACGTGATGAAGGTCATCATGGGCTTGTCGGATCGGGTCATTGTGATGGAGCAGGGACGCCTGATCGCCGACGGCGTGCCGTCGGAAGTCGTGAAGATGCCTCAGGTACTCAAGGCCTACTTTGGAGAGGGCTATGTCAGCACCAGTGCTTGAAGTCAGCGATATCTGGTCGGGCTACGGCGAGCAGCAGGTCCTGCGTGGCGTGAGCCTGTCGCTTGCGCCGCGCTCAATTACCGCGCTGATCGGCGCAAACGGGGCGGGCAAGACTACCTTCCTGCGCACGGTGTCGGGCCTGTTGCGCCGCAAACGCGGCACCGTACGGTTGAACGGCAAGGATCTCGATGGCCTTGCGCCGCATCAAATAGTAACGGAGGGCTTTGTCCAGTCGCCGGAAGGCAAGCAGTTGTTCCTCGGCATGTCGATTCTGGAGAACCTGCTGATCGGCGCTAGCAACGCGCGCGCGCGCCAGCGACGCGCGCAGACCCTGCGCGAGGTGTTCGAGCTGTTCCCGATCCTGGAGGAGCGACAGAAGCTGGCGGCCTCCACCTTGTCGGGCGGGCAGCAGCAGATGCTGGCCGTTGGGCGCGCGTTGATGGCGATGCCCCGTGTGCTGGCTCTTGATGAGCCATCGCTGGGGCTGGCGCCGATCATGGTGGACCGGCTGTTTGACAGCATCCGCCGTCTGAAGGAGCGGGACCTGTCCATCCTGGTTATTGAGCAGAACGTCAACCAGGTGCTGGATATGGCGGACTACGGCTATGTGATTGAAAGTGGCACGATCGCGCTGGCGGGAACGGGCAGGGATCTGCTAGCCAACCCGCACTTGCGCGCAACATATCTCGGCGTCTAGCCGAAGTGATCTGAAAACTGGAAAGGAGCTTTTTAGTATGGAGCAACGTGTTGCAGTGGTGACGGGCKGTGGAACAGGCATCGGCAGGGCCATTGCCGAGGAACTCAACGCGGCAGGCATGCGGGTCGTCTGCCTTGGCATGGATACCGATCCGGACCTGCCTGACGCGCTGACCTACCGCAAGCTCGACGTGACCTCGGTTGAAGCTGTCCGGGCGGTGACCGAAGATCTGGATGACGTATCGGTGCTGGTCAATGCCGCTGGCATCATCCGGCACGAGGGCAAGGAGTTCACACCAGAGGGCTTTCGAGCCGTCGTCGATGTCAATCTGAACGGGTCGCAGATCCTGACCAGCGTGCTGCAGGAGCGCCTGGTGCGTGCCCAGGGGGCGGTGGTGAATGTTGCCTCGATGTGGAGCTACTTCGGCTCGGCGAACAACCCGGCCTATGCCGCGAGCAAGGCCGGCATTCTCGGCTTGACACGCTCGTATGCTGTGGCCCTCGCGCCGCACGGCGTCCGGGTGAACGCGGTCGCGCCGGGCTGGATCCGCACGCGGCTGTCGGCCGGTGCGCTCGACAATCCTGAGCGCAGCACCGCCATCATGGCGCGGCTGCCGATGCGCCGCTGGGGCACGCCTGGTGATGTGGCGCGCGTGACGCGGTTCTTGTGCTCGGAAGACGCGCAATATGTGACGGGGGTGATTCTGCCTGTGGATGGAGGATTCGGCATCGCCTGATTGTGGTGCTCGACGACAGCCGGCAGCAGCCGGCTGTCGTTGGATCGGACTCGATTTCGTGTGCAGTAGAGGCGTCCAGGTACTGACGTGAAGCGACTGGACGACGATCTTCACCGGTACCAATTTACCTAGCTAACTCGCACAAAGCCCGATAGGCAGGCTGTGCTATTCGAGTGACGACGAGTGCATGAAACAGACTGAACTTGGATTGGACTTGAGCAACAGGCGCACGCGCAAGCGTGTGTTTCTTGACGAGATGGAATGCGTGGTGCCGTGGCGTGAATTTGTGGCGTTGATTGCGCCGCACGCGCCGACCAAAGCAACGGGTCACCCGCCATTTCCTGTTGAGGCGATGCTGCGCATCCATCTTCTGCAGTAGTGGTTTAGTCTGAGCGACGTGGCCATAGAGGAAGCGTTGTACTTCACGCCTCTTTACCGTGAATTCGCCGCCTTGGGTGAATGAGTCGCCTTCCCGGCCGCGTCAGCATCCTGCTCTCTCGGCATCTGCTCGAGCGCAATCAACTGGCCGAGCAATTTCTCAAGACCGTCAATGAGCAACTCACTGCCCACGGCTACCTGCTAAAGAAGGCACGGCAGTGGACGCCACGCTCATCGCGGCGCCGAGTTCGACCAAGAACAAGTCGGGAGAGCGCGACCCTGAGATGCACCAGGCCAAGAAGGGAGCCCAATGGCACTTCGGCATGAAGGCTCACATTGGCGTGAATGCTGACTCTGGCCTGGTGCACCCGGCGGTGGGCACGCCCGCCAACGTCAACGATGTCAATCTGGGGCTCCTCAGGCGGTTTCAGGCTGACCATTGGCGATGCGCGCGTCGTCGTGAAAGTGCGGCAGTACATGGGCCGCGATTTCCTCCATGACTTCCCGCACCGGCCGGTGGCTGCGGCGGAAGTGCAGGCCGATATGTCCGGCGCCGGCTTCGCGCATGGCATGGAGCTCGCCAATCAGGCCGTTACGGCCAACTGCCGCGCCAAAGCGCTGGCGTTGCAGCGGCGCGTTCGCATCATCCAGCAAGTCAAGGTGGAGAAAGCTGATGTAAGGCTTCGCGCCGGCTACGCTGCGCCAGAGCACGCTGCGGCGCGTGTGGTCTTCCGGCGTGCCGGGATAGGCAAGCCACCCGTCCATATRCTCACCTACCCAGGAGGGGGTCTGCTGGGCCAGCCCTGCCACCAACAGGGGCAATGGCTTATGCAGGCGCGGCAATACCTTGATGCCAGCGGGCAACTCGGCCGCGCCCGCGTCGCGCAACAGTGCTACCTGCTTGCGGACGGCCTCGCCACGATGTTCGAAGTTGCGGCCGAAGACTGGGTATTCGATGGGGCGATCGCCACTGGCCACGCCGAGCAGTAGCCTGCCGTTGCTTAGATGATCTACCGTGGCGGCGGATTTCAGTGTCAGCACCGGTTCGCGCAGCGGCAGCACGACCGCGGCCGTGCCGAGCAGGATGCGCTCGGTCACGCCTGCCAGGTAGCCCAGGTAACTGAAGGTTTCGAAGACCTGCGCGGCGTCACCGAACTGCGGGTCATAGAGTGGTACGTCCCGCACCCACAGCGCGCGAAAACCGAGTTGATCTGCCAACCTGGCCAGCTCACCGTGCCGGGTCAGGTCCGGCTCGCCGGGCAGGCGGCCGGCCTGACGGCGCGCAGGGTCGCCGGCGGGCGACCAGTCATTGTCCAGAGGCAATTCGACACCGACGCTGAAGCCGCCGGCGGTCAGTTTCTCCAATGCGGATGGCATGGCGATTCCTTGTGTGCCGGCCTATGCGACGGCCTTGGTTTCGAGCGAGGTGCCGGTGTGGCGCGGGTAGTCTGTATAGCCGGCAGCGGCACCCCCAAAGTACTTGGAGCGGTCACCTGCGCTGAGCGGCAGCCTGTGCTGCAGGCGGTAAGGCAGGTCCGGGTTGGCGACAAATGCGCGGCCGAAGCCGATCAGGTCTGCCCAACCCTTGGCCAGCGCTTGCTCGGCACGCGCCAGGGTGTAGTTGCCGGAATAGATCAGCGTGCCCGGATAGATGGCGCGCAATGCTTCCTTGAACGCCGCCGGCATCACCGGGGCATCTTCCCAGTCCGCCTCGGCGATATGAATATAGCCAACACCAATCTGCCCGAGCGCATGTGCAGCGGCAAGGTAGGTGGCTTCCGGGGTATCGTCGACCGCGCCCTGCAGGGTGGTCAACGGCGCCAGGCGCACACCGATGCGTTCCTTTCCGACCACGTCGGTCACGGCCTGGGCCACCTCCTTGAGGAAGCGCAGCCGATTGCACAGCGAGCCGCCGTATTCGTCATCGCGGGAATTGGCTTGCGAATCAATGATCAGGTAACCATTGGCGCCATGCAGCTCAACGCCGTCGAAGCCAGCCTCCAAAGCGTTGCGCGCGGCTTTGGCGTAGTCCGCGACGATGCCCTGGATTTCGTCGACAGCAAGCGCGCGCGGCGTGGAATGCTGGATCATTTCGCCGATACCGGCTTGCGGGCCGCGCCCCTCGGGATCGATGAATACCTTGACGCCATCCGCCACCAGCGCCGATGACGAAACCGGCGCGGCATTGTCCGGCTGCAGCGAAGTGTGCGAAATCCGGCCCACATGCCAGAGCTGCGCGAACATCCTGCCACCGGTGGCATGCACAGCGTCGGTGATCTTGCGCCAGCCGTGCACCTGCTCCGCGCTGTAGATGCCGGGGGTCCAGGCATAACCTTGGCCTTGTCGGCTGATCTGCGTGCCTTCTGAAATGATCAGGCCTGCGCTAGCGCGCTGGCTGTAGTACTCGGCCATCAGGTCGGTGGCGACGTCGCCGGCGCCGGCCCGCGAGCGGGTCATGGGAGGCATGACGATGCGGTTGGGCATCTCGATGTTGCCGAGGTGGTAGGGAGTGAAAAGCACAGTTCTCTCGCATGTAGGAAGGGTCAGGCTGAAAGCCGCCACGAGGAGCCGGCCAGTATGAAGACCCTTGGGGTTGCTCCGGCCGCGTTGCCGGCAAGATGTGGTGATTATCGGGAGAACCCGGGTTCCGAATAAACCCCGCTGCGGGCAAATGATCCTTGCGTGCAGGTCAAGGATATGCCGATGTGCGCCCCGCGCTGGAGAACAACGGAGTGCGGGAGAACGGCCAGGAAGCTGGCGGCTTTGGATGTGTCTCCGCGGCAAGAGCCGCCGGGCATTGTTGCAGCGGATTCAAGTCTCTTCTGCGCGCGACACGGTTTTTCTTGTGGCGCGGACTGACCATACTTCGTTCCGCAGCGTATGGCCGGCCCTGATCCAGGAAGCCAAGCCGGACAACCCGCTTGTAGTGAGCGGCCAAACACCGTAACCCGACACGGAGATCATCATGAATGCCAAGCTCCTTAGAGATCATTCAGAAAAGACCCAGAAAGGGGCTGTTAACTTCCTCGGCTAGCTGTTAACCTTTGAGCACCTGAACAACTGGGACCATAGGGATGGGCGTGCCGATCATTGACGACGAGTTATGGGCACTGATCGGACCGCTGCTTCCACTACCGAAGCCGCGCCGAAAAATGTATCCGGGCCGCCTTCCCGTTTCAGATCGGGCGACGTTGAAAGGCATCCTGTTCGTGTTCAAGACCGGGATACGTTGGTGCGACCTTTCGATCAAGTTGGGCTTTGGTTCCGGCCCGACTCGCTGGCGGCGTCTGCGCGACTGGCAGAAGGCGGGCGTGTGGGACGGACTGCACGAGTTGCTGCTCGCGAAGCTACGCGAGGTGGGCCAACTCGATTTCTCACGAGCAGCCGTCGATTCGTCGTCGGTGTGAGCTGTTGGGGCGGGCGAAAAACGGGTCCGAACCCCACGGATCGAGCGCGACCAGGTTCCAAGCACCACATCCTCGTCGACGCCAACGGAATCCCCGTCAGTGCAATCCTGACTGGCGCGAACCGAAACGACGTCACCCAACTGCTGCCGCTCGTCGACGCGATTCCACCGATTCGCGGCGTGCGTGGCCGACCACTTCAGAAGCCCAAAGTCATCTACGCCGATCGCGGCTACGATTCCGAACTGCATCGTCAGAAGCTACGCGAGCTCGGCATCAAGCCAGTGCTCGCGAAACGCCGAACCGAACACGGTAGCGGTCTCGGCAAGTTTCGCTGGGTAGTCGAACGTGCTCATGCATGGCCCCACAATTTTCGTCATCTTCGCATTCGCTTCGAGCGCCGCGTTGACATTCACGAAGCATTCCTGAAACTTGGCTGCTCTCTCCTCTGCTGGAACATCTTCAGGCGCGCTGAGCAGCCTTTTTGTAATGGTCTCTTAGTCAAGAGCATGTTTGAGAGTTCAAGGATGGGCGATTCTGCGCTTGCCTGCCTGTCGATGTTCACTTTTCCGTATCCGACCGTTGAAACACATCTGCGACGCTGGCATCTGGCAGCGCGTCTGCCGATGAGCCGCCGGCTTCCGCTCAGCGCGCGGCATTCCTTGTTTCGGACGCAATCAGCGCCGGCACCACGTCGTGCAGGCGCGACAGCACATAGCGCGACGCGCGCGACAGCGGGTGGTGCCGGGTGACACCGATTGCGATGGTGCGCGGAATGGCCGGGTTGCGTATCTCCAGCGCGGCCAGTTGCCCGGCGCGGATCTCATCGTCTACGCCGAGCATAGGCAGGATGGTCATGGCGTGCCCGCCCATCGCCACTTCCTTCATCGTGGCAAGCGACTCCACTTCCAGCACCACATTGAGGGCGATGGCTTGCTGGCGCGCATGCTGGTCCAGGATGGAGCGCAAGCCGTTGGGCGCGGGCGGCAGCACCAGCGGCAGGCCGGCCAGCTCGCGCAGGGTGATGCTTTGCCGCTTCGCCATGGGATGCGCGGCGGCGCAGATCAGGTAGGTGGCAACCTCGCCAAGGATGTCTTCATCCTGTCGTGGGCCGTGTCCGTAGCGGTTTATCACCGCCATATCCAGCCGCCCCGAGGCCAGTTGCTCATCCAGCTGGCCGCTGAAGCCCTCGGAGATATGCAGCAGCACGCCGGGTGCCCTGGCCTGTGTGTCCTCGAACATCTGCGTCACCACCCGCCGCGCCATGGACGGCAGCACGCCCACGTGGACCACGCCGGACGGCACGCCGGCCGCGTCCTTCACTTCGTCCTGCAGGCGGACCGACTGGGCCAGCAGCAACTGCACTTGCGGAAAGACGCGCCGGCCGAACTCGGACAGCACCACGCCGCGGCCCGTGCGCTCGAACAGGCGGTCGCCCCATTCGGCCTCCAGTTGCCCGATGCTGCGGCTGACCAGCGATTGCGCGACGCCAGTAGCCTTGGCGGCGCGGGAAAGCGAGCCGAGTTCCGCCACCAGGACCAGTGTTTCGAGTTGCTTGATGTTCATATCTGAGGGAGCGATGGGATCCGATGCCCATGCTTTTTAGTGATATCAGCTATATCTGAGTATACGCTTATGTAATCTCATCGGGCTCACTACACTGCAAATACGCCTGACCACAAGAGCAGGCCAAAGACAACAACGGAGACAGACGTGAGATTCACCACTTCCTTCCTGCGCTGGGCTGCGCCAGCCGCGCTGGCTTTGTCCAGCCTGTGCGTCACCGCAGCGGGCTACCCCGATAAACCGGTCAAGCTGGTGGTGCCGTTCCCCGCGGGCGGCCCCACGGATGCCCTGGCGCGGCTGATCGGACAACACCTGTCGCAGCAGCTTGGCCAGCCTATTGTGATAGACAATCGCGGCGGCGCGGGAGGTACCATTGCCACCGAAGCCGCCGCCTCGGCCGCACCGGATGGCTATACGCTGTTCTTCTCGACGACTGGGACGATGGCGATCAACCCTTCACTGTACAAAACCCTGAAGGTCGATCCGGCCAAGGCCTTCGACTCGGTCGGGTCAGTGGCATCGACCGTCAATGTGCTGGTGGTGGCCCCCTCCCTGGCTGTCGCCAACGTCAAGGACCTGATCGCGCTGGCACGCCAGAAGCCCGGCACTCTGACCTTTGGTTCGGCTGGCAACGGCAGCTCCAATCACCTGTCGGGCGAATTGTTCAAGTCGATGGCCGCCATCGATATCGTCCATGTGCCCTACAAGGGCTCGAGCGCGGCGTTCACCGATCTGCTGGGCGGCCGCATCTCGATGATGTTCGATACCGTCTCCAGCCAAGTGCAGTACCACAGCGCCGGCAAGGTCAAGGCGCTGGGCGTGACCGGCACAACCCGTTCGGAAGCGCTGCCCAAGGTGCCGACGGTGGCGGAGTCCGGCTTGCCCGGCTTCGAGGTGACGATCTGGTTTGGGCTGTCCGCGCCAAAGGGCACTCCGCCTGATGTGATCACGCGCCTCAATGGTGAGCTGCAGAAGGTGCTCACGCAGGCGGATGTGAAGGCCCAGTTGGCCGCGCTGGGTGCAAAGCCGCTGCCCGGCACGCCCAAGGAATTTTCCCAGTTGATCCAGCGCGATGCGGCCAAATGGTCGGCGGTGGTCAAGGCCTCCGGCGCAAGCCTGGACTGAGAGAGCATTGCCATGAACTCCCTGATGCACTCCCATTTTGAAGCGCTGTTCCGCCCGCGCTCGGTCGCCGTGATCGGCGCATCGGACAATCCCAACAAGGTCGGCGGGCGGCCCATCCATTACCTGAACCGCTTTGGCTTCGAGGGCAAGGTATTTCCGGTCAATCCGGCCCGCGCGGAGATCCAGGGACATCGGGCCTATGCCAGCGTCCAGGATATCTGCGAGGTGCCAGATGCCGTGGTGATCGCCGTGTCGGGTGAGGCTGCACTGGCGCAGGTGCGCCAGTGCAGCGAGATCGGCGTCAAGGCGGCCGTGGTGATGGCATCGGGCTTTGGCGAAACGGGCGAGGCCGGCCGCCAGCGGCAGGACGAACTGGTGACGGCGGCCAATGCCGGTGGCATGCGGCTGGTGGGGCCCAACGCCCAGGGCACGGCCAACTTCGCCAGCGGCGCGGTGCTCAATTTCAGCACCATGTTCATGGAGGTGGCCCCGGCCGACGGGCCC
Organism: Cupriavidus sp. 05T313; assembly: GCF_056396665.1. Taxonomy (NCBI): domain Bacteria; kingdom Pseudomonadati; phylum Pseudomonadota; class Betaproteobacteria; order Burkholderiales; family Burkholderiaceae; genus Cupriavidus; species Cupriavidus sp. 05T313. The sequence goes on from NZ_JBFTLX010000050.1 coordinate 31,146, forward strand.
ATTGCCATCATCAGCCAGAGCGGCGCCGCCAGTGTGATGCCTTATGCGCTGCTGCGTCAGGCGGGACTGGGCGTGCGCTATCTCGTTGCCACCGGCAACGATGCCGATATAGATGCCTGCGCCATGGCGGAAGCGGTGGCGGCCGATCCCGCCATCCGGTTGATCCTGGTCTACCTGGAATCGTTGTCCAGCCCGGTACGCCTGGCTGCCGCCGCCGCGGTGGCGCGGCAGCGCGGCGCGCACGTGGTAGTGCTCAAGAGCGGCAGCAGCCAGCGCGGCGCGGTGGCCGCGGCCTCGCACACCGGCGCCATGGTCGGCAACGACGCCACCGTCGACGCGTTCCTGGCGCGGCACGGCATCTGGCGCGCGCGGGACATGAACGAGTTCATCCGCGCCACGGCGCTCTACCTGCAAGGGCATGACGCGGCAGAAGGGCGCACCGTGGTGATGAGCCACAGCGGCGCGGTGGGCGTGATGTCAGCCGACCTGGCCGAGCAGGCCGGGCTGCCGCTGACCGAACTGGCCCCTGCCACGCAAGACAGCCTGGCGGCGATTCTGCCGGACTTCGGCAGCGCCAACAACCCACTCGACATGACTGCCGCGCTGCTCGGTAAGGGCGATATGTTCCCGCGTGTGCTGGATGCACTGGGCAGCGACCCGGAAGCCGACATGGTGATGATAGGGATCCCCGTGGCGGGGCCCGGCTATGACGTGGACGCGCTGGCGCGCCATTCGGCGGCCTTTCTTTGCCAGCATGCCAAACCGCTGATCATTAGTGCGCCTCAGCAGAGCGTACGCGAGGTATTTGCCGGGCAGGGCATCCCGACTTACATCACGGAGGCCGACGCGATTGCCGCGCTGAGCCAGTACGCCGGGCACCGGCGGCTGAGCGGCGCCGTGTCGATCCTGCCGTCCCCGGCACCCTTGGCGTACGCCGGCAATGGCTTGCTGGACGAGCACGCCAGCCTGGCCCTGCTGTCCGAACACGGCGTGCCGGTTGTGGCGCACCGGCAATGCGCCAACGGGGACGAGGCCGCGGCAGCGTTCGCGGCACTCGGCGGCGGTGCCATGGTGGTCAAGGGCTGTGCGGCCAGTGTGCCGCACAAGAGCGAACATGGGTTGGTGCGGCTGCGGCTGACCGATGCCGACAGCGTGCGCGCGGCGGCGGAAGCCTGCTTGGCAAAACTGGTCGAGCTGGACGTGGCCACGCCGCGCGTGGTGGTTGGGCAGATGGTCAGGGGCAGGCACGAGTTCGCGCTGGGCGTTACGGTGGATCCCGCTCTTGGACCACTGCTGATGATCGGTGAAGGCGGCACCTTGCTGGAGCTGCGCAAGGACATTGTCACTTTGCTGGCGCCTTTCGGCATGGAAGAAGCCCGGGCCGCCTGCCGGCGCCTGCGGCTGGCGCCCCTGTTCGACGGCTACCGTGACATGCCCGCACTGGATCTGGAGGCGCTGGCATCTGCCGCTGTTGCGCTCGGGAATTTTGCGCTGGTTTACCGCAATTCGCTTAAGGCCGTGGACATCAATCCCCTGATGGTGATGCCGGCGGGGCAGGGCGTGGTGGCAGTCGATGCCGTTGTGGAAATGACGTGAAACTTGAGACAACGGAGCGCGGAATGCAAATGCAAAACACACCCAAAGACGAAGTCACTGTAGCCGTGGAAGACGGCATCGCCGTAGTGACGCTGAATCGCCCCGACCGCATGAATGCCGTCAATGATGCGCTGCGCACGTGTCTGATCGCCAGCCTGGATGAGTTGAACCGCACCCCCGAAGTGCGTGCGGTGGTGCTAGCGGGCGCCGGGCCGCACGCCTTCTGCTCGGGTCAGGACCTGGACGAAGCGGCGGCCGTCACCTGGCAGCAGATCGTGCCCTGGCTCAACCGGCAGCGCGCCATGTACCAGGCTGTGCGCGACCTGGACAAGCCCTGCGTGGCCGCGGTGCATGGCGTGGCGGCTGGCGCGGGCTTCCAGATGGCGCTGTGCGCCGACTGGCGCATCACCACGGCGGACAGTCGCTGGGGCCAGCCAGAGGTCAAGGCCGGCCTGGCCAGCATTGTCGGCTCCTACCTGATGACCCTGCATGTGGGCCATACCCACAACATCCAGATGTCGCTCTCGGGCGATCTGGTCAGCGGGCAGCGGGCGTACGAAATCGGCCTGGTGACGGAGCTATGTGCGGCGGACGAACTGATGGGCAGCGCGCTGGCGCGCGCACGCAAGCTGGCGGCGCTGCCGCCCACGGCCGTGCGGCTGTCGAAGCAGCGCCTGCGCACGATGAGCCAGCCGGGCTTCGACGATGCCTGCGTGGCTGGCATCCGCGCCCAGCTCGAATGTTATGCGGACGGCGAACCCCAGCGCGTGATGGCAGCCTTCCTGGAAAAACGCGCGAGCAAGGAGAAACAGCAGTGAAACAGATTGCACAGCATTACATCGATGGCGCGCGGGTGGCGATAAAGCCCACCGGCGAGGCCCGGATCCACGACGCGGCAACCGGCGCACCGCTGGCCGCAGTGACGTTCGGCAGCGAGGCGGATGTCGGCGCGGCGGTTGGGGCCGCGAGGCTCGCTCTGTCCGGCTGGCGCGCGCTGGGTGCGCGGGGCAGGGCGCCCTTCCTGCAGGCGATCGCCGACGCGCTGGAGGCGGTTTCGGCAGAGCTGGCCCGCGAAATCTCGCGCGAGGTCGGCATGCCGCTCAAGCTGGCGCAGCGCATCCAGGTGGATGCGCCAGTTGCCGCGTGGCGAGCCACGGCCGCGCTGGCGGAGGATTTCAGCTTCGAGCGTAGCGTGGGCAATTCGCGCATCGTGCTCGAACCGGTGGGCGTGGTGGCTGCCATCACGCCGTGGAATTATCCATTGCACCAGATCACCGCCAAGCTGGCGCCAGCCTTACTGGCGGGCTGCACCGTGGTACTAAAGCCGTCGGAGCTGGCTCCGGCAACCGCCGTGCGGCTGATGGACGCTGTAGAGCGCGCCGATCTGCCGCGCGGCGTGCTGAACGTGGTGCTGGGTGGCGCGGCGGTTGGCGAGGCGCTGGTGGCGCATCCCGGCGTCAACATGCTGTCGTTCACGGGATCCACCGCGGTGGGCCGCAAGATCGCATCCATTGCCGCAGGCGACATGAAGCGGCTGTCGATGGAGTTGGGCGGCAAATCCGCCGCCGTGGTGCTACCTGGCGCGGATCTCGGCCGCGCGATCAAGGCCACGCTGGCGTCCTGCTTCCTCAACAGCGGGCAAACCTGCAGCGCCACCACACGGCTGCTGGTGCCGCGCGAGGCCTACGCGCATTGCCGCGAATTGCTGAAGGAAAGCGCCGCCTCCCTGACCCTCGGCGACCCGGACAATGCAGCCACGCGCGTGGGCCCCTTGCTCTCAGCGGCGCAGAAAGCGCGTGTGCTGGCATTTATCTGCGAAGCGGAAGCCGCGGGCTACGAACTGCTGGCGGGCGGTAGCCAGGCGCCCGTGCCCGACGCCGGCAACTTCGTCGCGCCGACGGTGTTCGGCGATGTGCCGGCGGACAGCCGTCTGGCCAACGAGGAAGTGTTCGGGCCGGTGCTGGCCGTGCTTTGCTACGACACGCCGGAAGATGCCATCGCGCTTGCCAACGCCACGCCCTACGGCCTCGCGGCCACGGTGTGGGCGGCCACGCCGGAGCAGGGCCAAGCAGTGGCGCGCGAATTGCGCGCCGGGCAGGTCGATGTGAATGGCGGGCGGTTCAACGCGCTCGCCCCGTTCGGCGGGTTCGGCATGTCGGGCGTCGGGCGAGAGGGCGGCGTCTTCGGGCTGGAGGAATTCCTCGAGCCCAAGTCGATTCAACTTCCCTGAGCCACGTCCTCAGCAACATCTCGGAGCAAAAAGCATGTACACGCAGATCGAACTCACCAAAGCCGGCACGGACAACCGCATCGCCGTCATCACGCTCAACCGCCCCGACAAGCTCAACGCCCTCACCAAGGTAATGGAGGCGGAACTCCGCCAGGCTATGGAAGACGTCGACCGCGACAACACGGTCCGCGTGGTGGTGCTGACCGGTGCCGGCCGCGGTTTCTGCGCCGGCATGGACATCGAGGAACTCGAGATCCTGCCGCCTGGCGATATCCGCGCCGCGCAATGGATGCGGCCGTTCGACATGAACCGCCGCCCAGACTACCAGACGCGCTACGGCTACTTCCCCGCCATGCGCAAGCCGGTGATTGCCGCCATCAATGGCGCGGCGGCGGGGCTGGGGCTCGTCTTCGCGCTCTACAGCGATATTCGCTTTGCCAGCGACAAGGCGGCGTTCAGCACGGCCTTTGCCAAGCGCGGGCTAATTGCCGAGCACGGCATCTCCTGGATGCTGCCGCGTGTGGTCGGCCCCGGGCATGCCGCCGACCTGCTCTACTCAGCGCGCAAGGTATCGGCGACGGAGGCTCTGCAGATGGGTCTGGTGAACCGGCTTTATGACGTAGACAGCCTGCTTCCCGAAACGCTGCGCTACGCGGAGGACCTGGCCCAGAACGTGTCACCGCGTTCGATCGGCGTGATAAAAAAGCAGCTTGGAGAGGTGCCTTTCCAAAGCCTGGTCGAGGCCACCCGGCAGGCCAATGAGGAGATGTTCGCCAGTATCCAGAGCGCGGACTTCAAGGAAGGCGTGGCCCACTTCGTTGAACGCAGGCAGGCGCACTTTACTGGCGCATAAGCAGTCAACCCGGCCGGGTGCCGCGCAACGCGTGCTGGGAAGAATATGGCCGACAGAGCCGAAACAAGGAGACGACTGTGATAAACGTCAATATCAGTACAAGTGCACTGGCTGCAGAATGCACCCCGTCAGCTGACGCTGTCTATCGAAAGATAGCCTTGCGCTTCATGCCATGGTACGTGTCCTGCAGAGGGCGGGAGGCGACCATTCTATCTACACTTCACGATTGCTGGCCGGGCAGGGCGGACGGGGAAGGTGATAGTTCGGTAGAGCCATGCGTATGACCTCGCGAAAGATCGGAAAAATAGGGGTATTCTGGCGATCCGCGTTCATGCCACGATCTGCGCGCCAGGGAGATCTTCATTGAAAGCACTCGCGAGCATCGGCAGGAGAAGAGCGTTTTTCCTTCATCTATCCTGGCTGGCACCCACATTTGCGGAATTTGAGGTTGCCATTAGCCGAAATAACGATCTGCAACAGCTGGACGCTTCAGAAAGGTTTGCGGGAAACGATTTTGCAGCTTCACGATGGCCTGCGGCACCGGATCGACGGGCTTAGCGGGCTCATTTACGGGCTTAGTCGGGCGGGCTGAAGCCTTAGTTAGGGGGGCGCGACGCGTCTTGGCCCGTGGTGCGGCCTTGACTTGCTTGTGCTTCAGCCAGTATCTACGTCAGGGGCGGACGGGCATATTTCAGCGCGAATGTAACTTGAACGACTCCCCCAGCATACCCGCGCGATCGACGCAGGAAATGCGATTTCGGCCATTTTCCTTTGCGTGATACAACTGCGCGTCGATTAGGTTTAGGAACGCGGTCGGGTCCATGCGCTCAGTCGGCACGATCGTGCCGACGCCGAAGCTCGCCGTCACGCACTGGTTGTACGGCGAGCGCACATGCGCAATCGCTTCCTCCGCGATAAAAGCGCGGCAGCGTTCGGCGATTCTCACAGCGGCCTCCGCATCGGTGTCGGCCAACACCAGCAAGAATTCCTCGCCGCCGAAGCGGACAAGCACATTGCCCGGGCCGGCCACTTCGCCCAGCAGGCGGGCGATCCGCTTCAGACATTCGTCCCCCTGCAGGTGGCCGTAGTAATCGTTGTACGACTTGAAGAAGTCGATATCGATCATGATTAACGACAGCGGCTTGCCGTTTTCTTTCGCTGTCGCCCATTCGCGTTCCATCACGCTGTTGAACATGCGGCGGTTGCCTACTCCCGTCAGGCGTTCTCTGAACGAAAGGTGTTCGAGTTCCTTCTGCAGTTGCGCGAGCTTTTCCTCCGTGCGCTTGCGCTCGCTGATGTCGAACATAAAGCCGATCAGTGAATCGACATCGCCTTTGGCGTTGCGCACGACGTGCACGACGTCGCGCAACCATATGTATCCGCCGTCGCGCGTGAGCGCGCGATAGTCGGCTTCGTGATCGGTGCCCGCCTGCGACTGTGCAACGCAAAACTCGACCACCGCTGTGCGGTCGTCCGGATGCATACGCTCGGCCCAATCGTTGACGTTCCTCCAGGTCGACGGCGCCCAGCCCAAGAGCGCTTCGATCTGTGGACCGATATAGGCGAATTCCATAGTCGCCCAGTCGATTTTCCAGGGGATGGCTTTGGTCGATTCCAGCAGGGTTCGGTATACGGCACTGTCGTCGTCGCCGAACACGCGGTTCGGCGGGGCAAGGGTTTCTTGATGCCGCAAGAAGGCGGCCTGTAGCGTGCTTTCCGGGGTATCGTGGCAGGTCATGCTGGTTGTGCGTACGGTTGCTGTAGTGACGCTGCTTGTATTAACGACAGCTTGTGCCGGTTCCTGAAGGGGGCTGGAACGGTTATCCTGCCGTTCGTGGCTTCGGCGTCCGCTCGGTTTCGAGACGCATTTTTTACGTCGATCGGCCCGCTTCAGTGCTATCGATGCCGTTCGAGAAGTCGGTCTGGAGTCCAAAGCTGACGCGCTACACTGTAGTCTTGTTTCGCCAGCGCCGCGGCGGGGCATTGACCAAAGCAGGCATGCTGGCCGCCCGTCACGTTTCGCGCGTCCACCCGATCCGGTGACGTTCCTGCGTGGCCTCATGCCGTGCATCGTCTTCGGTGTGCAGGTAGGCGCTGGTCGTGGCGATGGATGCATGCCCGAAATTGTCCCGCACGAAACGCAGGTCCACCTGCTGGTCGGCCATGTGCGACCCCGCGGTATGGCGCAGCCAGTGCGCTGACGCGCTGGCCAGCACCGCGGCCCGGCTTGCCCACTCGGGGCCGCGCGCGCGCAGGCGCGCGGCGGCCATCCCGAACACCTCCTTCAGCACCAGGTGCAGCGCGCCCCGTGACAAGGGTTTTTCCTTGCCGATGATCGGCTGCACGATGGGGCGCTCCTCGCCGGGATGCTGTGCCGGTGGCCCGCTCACACAGTTCATAGTGTGTTGCATCGACCGGTTGAATCCACACCAGATATCGGACATCCACGAGCAAGCGGCCGGCGTTTACCCTCGCGTCATGGTTGACGGAGAGATGGACGCTGGAGCTTGGAGCTGCGGAATGGTTGCCGGTCTAATCAACGATATTCCGACGGTCAAGGACACGAAGGAGCGGATTATGGTGGAGGCCGAAACGCTGATCCTGCATCGGTTGTCTGGCTATTTGGGGGTGGTCGCTGGCACTGTCATTAGGTAGGTTCAGATCTCAGCGGGCTTGATCGCCCTTTCTCTGGGGTAGGCCAAGACGGGATTCTGCTCGTAGAGCAGAGCGACGAAACCTAGCCACATCAGTTTCGTTGGCTAGCGCATGAAGAGGAATGGAAACATGCGCCGATGCCGGGACCCAAAGCGTTGCTACAGTGAGATGTGCCGTCCTCCATGGCAAGGACGTACGCAATTTCAAGCGTTGGTACCCACCTGACAGGCGAATCGACGGACTTCCGTCTGCGATCGTGGCCCCCGGATTTGGCTACACCATTACAAGGAGCGCTTGTCGGGCATGGCTGGATGGGGGCTCACCTGCAGATAGCGCTCACTCGTCACCAGAGTTGCTCGGATTAACGCGCGGCCGTTTCGTTGACTCGGCACCCAGGCGTCTTGAGAGCGCGGTCGCTTGGGTCACCAGGACAGATTCGATCTTGCGTTCCAATCCCTTAGTGAGCCGCACAGTCGGCAAGGCCACGGCAATCGAGGCGATGGGGCGTCCCTGGATATTGAAGACCGGTGCAGCCAGCGCGGTTATGCCAGGCATGTACTCCTCCCGCCCATACGCGATCCCGACCTTTCGTACTTCGGTAAGTTCCTTGTGTATATCCTTAATCTTTGTCAGAGTGCGCGCCGTATAAGCAATTGGCTGATGCGTAGAGAGATACTCGTCGATTTCGGTGTCATCCAAGAACGCTAAGATTGCGCGACCCGCAGCATTGGCAAGCATAGGTAATCGCTCTCCAAGATTCAATGTATGCGCAAGGGGCGACGGGGAACTCTCTGCGCAAACCACAATGCAATCGTTGCCCTTCGGTAGCGTCAAACATGAAAATTCGTCCAACTCCACATACAGCTTGTGAACGAAGGGCGCTCCCTCGCGAACAATATTCAGGTTCCTGAGATAGGCGTTGGCGAGATACATGACCTGCGAGCCGATCGAATATCGAGCCGTTCCTTCGTCTAGGTGCAGGTAACCGGGCTGCTGGAGGTCGCGTAAAAGCCCCGTCAAGCTGCTCTTCGGAATACCGAGGCCTGCGGCAATCTCGGAATGGGTGGCGCCGGTCTTGCATTGCGCAACAAATTCCATGATTGCCAACGCCCGGAAAGCAGATTTCGCCATACAAGTCTTTTGAACGAGAAGTTGTGCCGGATCCTATTCTAAGTGATTTCGAGCCCAGCAGGATGTTGAGGGCGCAATGGTAGGGAGTGGCAACTTTGCGGCTTAGGTTGGCAAGTGGTGGTGGAGATGCCGTACTTCCGTCGGGACGGCACTCCTGAGAGCGCCATCAAGGGACGTCCTGTTGGCGGCGTTTCGATTGTCGGAGTGCAGCGGCGTCTACGTTTCTGTGTGTACAATCACGTGCGGGTGCGCAGTGCCGTGCCACAGTGCCACAGCTGTGCGCTGGCTCTCCGCACGCAGGAGGGACGCGCATGTGAACTCGACGTACCGGGTGGCCGACAGGTGGCCGTTTGGTCACTGGCTTCCGCGTGAAGGAAGAGTATCCACTCCAGTTCTGGGTAAGAATGGCAGTTTGCTGCCTTCTGCTCGAACCCTTGGGGGCCCGTCCAGATCCACGGGAGCAATTCGGCACAAGGGCATCCGCCGCTCCGCCGTCGCTGTTTCAGTGTTTCCCGACGCAACAATGCAGAGCTGCCTTGTGCCCGATGCTCTACGCCCGTGCTGGTGGGGAGTCACGAACATGCCCGCAACCGCAACCAGCAAGTCTGCAAAGAATTAAGCAGGCGGCCTTCGATCAAGAGGACCGGGGTGGCGATACACGCGAATCGTGGTAGCAGGGATGGAGATTATGATGAGTCTCTCCTTCGTTGCGCTCTTGTGGGCGATGAGCGTGATCATCAATCACGATTGATTTTGACCTGCTCAAGGATCTGATTTAAGCCTGCTCCGAAGGAGGCTGAAACCGCTCACGAATCGGCCGGCGCCGCAGGGGGCTCCCAACCACCTCCCAATGCCTTGTATAGCACGATGAGGYTGATATAGGATGCCGTTTCTGCATCGGCCAACCCGTCTTGTATGCGCAAGAGCGTACGCTGCGCGTCCAATTCAGACAGGTATGATGCCCGGCCTTCGCGATACTGCGTGTGCAGCAGCGATGCGGCCTGTTGGCTTTGGTCGGCCGCCTGTGCAAGGTCGCGCACACGTTGCTGCGTCTGGCCATACGTGGTCAAGGCAGCTTCAACCTCCTCGAGTGCGCGCAAGACCGTTTGCTCATACCGCGCCTGCGCAGTTTGTTCGCTTGCCTGGAATGCACGTTGACGTGCGCGCACGCTTGCCAGATGCAATGCAGGCCAACTAATGAGCGGCGTCACGCCGAATGCGCGGCTAGAACTGCTTCCAAGATCGACGCCTCGCATGGCCACAAAGCCGAGGAATGCGCCGAGGTCAATACGTGGATATAGCTCTGCTGTGGCTGCCCCCACCTCGGCCGTCGCAGCTGCCCACGAGGACTCCGCACTTGCGACGTCCGGTCGTCGGCGCAGCAAGCTGCTTAGGTCGCCAATCGGCAGATGCGTGTCTAGAATGGGCAGCTTCGATTGCTGCGCAAGCTCCCCTAACTCATTTGGCCGCAACGCGGCGAGGATCGCGAGGTGATAGAGTGCCAAGCGGCGCGATGTCTCAAATTGCGGGATCAGAGCCTTGGTGCTTGCTAGCTCGGCACGTGCGCTGGCCAAGTCGCTGGCCTGGGCTCGCCCAGCAGAGGCCATCGATTCCGTGACTCGCAAGGTGGCTTGACGGATTTCGAGATTCGCCTGTGCAAGCTCCAAGTGCCGTTCGGCTCCGCGCATTTCATAGTAGTTGCGGGCCACCTCTGCGACCACGACAATGCGCGCTTGAGCTAGGTCCGCCTCTGCCGCATTGCTTCGGGCCGCGGACGCCTCAGCCGTACGTCGCAGGCGCCCGAATAGGTCGATCTCCCAGTTTGCGTCGATGCTTGCGTGGAAGTTCTGTACTAGGTTGCGCTGGCCGACGGGCCCCGGGTTGGCCTGTGACATGCTCCGGTGATAGCCTGCGTTTGCCGTGACAGTCGGAAATTGGTCCAGGGTTTTCTCATCCAGCACGGCGCGTGACTCCAACAGGCGCGAGTGAGCGATTCGGATATCGTGATTGCGTTCGAGCGACAGGTTGACGAGCCGGTCCAGTTGCGGATCCTGCAGTTGACGCCACCAATCGCGCTGAATTCGGTCAGAGGTGAAAAGCGCCTGCTCGGGGCTGATTATCGTGACTGCTGCCTCGACCGGAGGCCTAAAGTCCGGACCGACCGCACACCCAGAGAGGACGATGGCACCGAGAATCGCGGCCGTGTGAAGAATAGGAGTGTATCGTGTCTTGTTCATGGACTTTTCCTTATGCACGATCCGCTTCCGTGGGCTTTAAGTTAAGGACGGCATCGGCGGAATCCGCTAGCAGTGTCGTGCGCGCACCCGCGATCTCGCGCGTCGCGCGGTGGTCGACAGCGATGATCGTGTATACCGTCGGAAGCACGAACAGCGTAAAGACCGTACCAACGAGCATGCCTACCACGATCACTAGACCAAGGTCGTATCGGCTGTTCGCGCCTGCACCCGATGCAAACAAAAGGGGAACTAGGCCGACAACCATGGCGGCCRTCGTCATCAGGATCGGGCGCAGCCGCATTCTCGCCGAGTGCTCGATGGCCGCGCGTCGATCCAAGCCCGCTTTCACCTGCATCTCGTTGGCGAATTCGACCATTAGGATTCCGTGCTTGCTGATCAGCCCGATCAGGGTGACCAGGCCTATCTGCGTATAGATGTTGATGGTGGCAAAGCCTAGCGCCAGCGGGATGAGGGCGCCACAGATCGACATTGGTACGCTGATCAGAATGATGAACGGATCTCTCAGGCTTTCATATTGGGCTGCCAGGATAAGATAGATAACGATGATTGCGAAAAGGAAAGCCATCATGAGCGCTGAACCTTCCTGCGTGTACTGACGCGCATCTGACAGCCAATCATAGGTGAAGCCGGGGGGGAGCGCCCTAGCTTGTTCGGTCAGGAACTGTACCGCGTCGCCCATTGTCACACCCGGATTTGGAATGGCCTGAAACGTGGCTGAATTCAACTGATTGAACTGAGTCAGCTGATTAGCCTCCACGCCCGTGGACAGGCGCACCAAATTCGACAGCGGAACTTGCTCGCCCGTTGCGCTCTTGACGTAATAGCGCGACAGTGCCTCTGGCGAAATACGCTCATTGCGTAAGCTCTGCGGGATCACGTCGTAAGATCTTCCGTCGGTGCCAAATCGATTGATGTAGTTTTCGCCGACTAGAACTGCGAGTGTGTCGCCGATGTCCTTCATGGTGATCCCCAAGCTATTTGCCTTGGTACGATCTATCTGGATGTGGACCGCTGGATTGTTGTAGTCCAGGTCGCTGTCCACGACCATGAATAGGCCACTCTTGCGTGCCGATTGCTTCAATGTCTCCATGGTTTCATATACGAGACGGTGATCTCCCGCGCTTTTGATGACCAGTTGAACAGGCAGCCCCCCGGTCGAGCCAGGCAGCGATGGCAGCTGAAAAGCAAAGACATTGCTGCCCTCGATGTCGTTGGCCCTGCTTTGCATGTCTACCTGAATTTGGTCGGCATTGCGCTTTCGCTTGTCCCAGTCAACAAAGTTGACGCCCGCGATACTGTTGGCTACGCCGCCAGAGCCATTGATTAGCCACAGATTGCTCTGTTCAGGAAGTGTCCTCATGGCGTCATTCCACTTTTGGCCAAATTTTTCCACATAGTCAATATTGGCGTTTTGGGGTGACTTGATGGCCGTGAGAACGGTGGACTGATCCTCCACGGGCGCCAACTCGCTTTGTGCGCTGCGGTAGAGCAACGGCAGGCTAACGAAGACGATCGCTGCCAGCGCGCCGCTGAACCAGCGGTGATGCAAAGAGATATCGAGGAGACGGCCGTATGCGGTACCTACCTGTTGAAATATCTGCTCCGCGCGGCGCGCCATCCGTCCTTCGGACGCCTTGCTGTCGAGCAGGAAGGAACTCATGACCGGCGACAGCGTGAGCGCGATGACGCCAGACACGACCACAGAACCGGCCAACGTGAAGGCGAACTCCTTGAATAGCGTGCCCGTTAGGCCGCCCATGAGTCCGATCGGCGCATACACCGCAGCTAAGGTGATCGTCATGGCGATCACTGGCGCGGCAACCTCGCGTGCGCCGATCAGTGCAGCCTGCACCGGCGACTTGCCTTCCTCGATATGGCGGTGGACGTTCTCCACCACCACGATGGCATCGTCTACGACCAGGCCGATCGCGAGCACCATGGCCAACAGTGTGAGCAGGTTGATGCTGAAGCCAAACAACGCCATGAACGCCGCGGCGCCGAGCATCGACAGCGGTATGGTTACCACCGGAATGATCACTGCGCGCCATGAGCCAAGGCACAGGAAGATCACGCACACAACAATGGCAATGGCCTCGAACAGCGTGCTTCGGACTTCGTCAATGGAGGCGCTAATAAAGCGTGCGAGCTCGAACGGAACCGCCACCTGCACGTCGGGAGGCAGGCTCTTTTTGATTTCTGGCAGCAACTCATTGACCTTGCTGACAATGGTGAGCGGATTGCCGTTAGGCGCGGCGTTTAGGCCAAAATAGACGGCCTTCACACCATCCATAGTCGCGCTGGTGTCTGCCGAAGCCGCACCCAGTTCTACGGTCGCGACGTCGCTCAGCCGGACAATACCGCTAATCGTTCGTTTGATCACCATGTCGCGGAATTCCCCCACGTTGATCAGATCGGTATTCACCTGAATGTTGGACACGACATAGAGTCCCTTGGCCTGCCCCGGGGCAGCTTGCACATTGTTGTCGCGCAGCGCCTGCGCGATCTCGCCAGCTGAGATGTTGCGCGCAGCCAGGCGATCGGCGTCCAGCCATATACGCATCGCCATCCGCTGACCGCCATTGAGATCAAGGCTGGCAACGCCCTCGATCGAAGAGAACTGGGGCTGCACGACGCGGGAGACGTAGTCGGTCAGCGCGGGGATGGACATCGTCTTGCTCGCGAACCCTACATAGGCCACGGCCGTGGCGTCACCGGACGACTTCGTCAGTACGGGGTCGTAAGCCTCCTTCGGGAGCCGATACTTGACTTCGTTCATTTTGGCCATGATCTGAGTCATGGCCTTGTTCGAGTCTGCGTTCAGCTTCATCCGCAATGTAATGATGCTTCTCCCTTGCGTTGAGGAGGAGGTCAAGTAGTCGATGTTCTCGACGGTGGCGACAGACTGAGCGATAGGCTGCGTCACGAACCCTTGCATGAGTTCCGGCGACGCACCGGGGTATTGGGTGGTAATGGTTAGCGTGGAACTCTCGGTCAGCGGATACTGACGTATTGGCAGCCCGCCCAACGCGCGCAGGCCCATGAGCAGTATCAACGTGCTGACGACCAGTGCCAGCACGGGTCGTCGGACGAAAAGATCAGTAAATTTCATGATGAGATTTCTTGTCGTGACTATTGGCGCGCGACGTCGCTGCCGTTCGGTACCACGGCCACGGTGTCGTGGCCAACAACTTGCACTGCGGCGCCGTTGTGCAATCGCAACTGGCCCGACGTCACTACGCGCTCGCCGGCGTGGATACCTTCGGTGACGACCACCTTTCCTTCTATGTGCTCTCCGGTTTTCACATACGACTGGCGGACGCTGAGGGCCTTCGGGTTCATGTCTTGCAAGACATAGACGAACTCGCCATAGGCGCTGTAGCTGACCGCAGTCTCGGGAACGGTGACCACAGCTGGTCGTGGCGGCAGCGCCACGCGAGCATTGACGTACATGCCGGGCGTGAGAGCACCGTCCGTGTTTTCCAGCGTGGCTTGCACTAGGAGCGTCCGGGTGCCGCTATCGATCTGCGGCTCAATGGTGCTGACCTTGCCGGTGAAACGGCGGTTCGGATGCGCATCCACCGCGACAGTCATGACCTGGTCGGGCCTTACCTCGCGCAATGCCCGCTCCGGCAGCGTGACATTGGCGTACAGGGTGTGTGAGTCCGTGAGGGACACCATCCCGTCACCAGTATGGACGAATTGCCCCAGGTTCACGCGCCGTACACCCAGTACACCGTCGAAGGGCGCCTTGATGCGCTTTTGCTCTATCAGGGCCTGAGTGCGCCGGATCTCGCCTTCTGTCTGGTCGTAGGCTGACTGTGCTTGATCAAGTTGCTCCTGCGTGGCGGCCTGCTGCGGCAATAGGCGGCGCGTGCGTTCGAGCATGGCCCGGGCATTACTGGCTTGGGCCTTCAGGCGTGCGAGATCGCCTTGTTCTGGCGCGTCATTCAGTTGCACCAACACCTGTCCCGTCCGCACCCTGCCGCCTGGGTAGAACAGGATTCGCGAAATGAGACCACTTGTCTCCGCCGTTACAAGCACTTGCCGGGTGGCTTCGAGCGAACCGATGCCTGTCAGGAAGCCGGGGAGGTCGGATTGCTCGGCCACGGCCACTGCCACTTTCGTGGCCGGGACTCCTGCTGCGCTCGTCTTGCTTGCCGCTTGCGCGCGGACGTGAAGTACCCCAGCGCCAATCGCGGCGAGAGCCAACAGGGCGGAGCAGCCCAGCCCAATCTTGAGTGTTTTGTTCATGATGTCGGTTTGTCTTGGTCAAAGGCCGGGTGCAGACTTTCGGACGCGCCAACGTGCCGTGACGCCGGTTCTCATCCACGCGTACCCTCACACGGATTGGCCCGGCTACATCTCTGCACTGCTTACCGAGAGCTAAAGCGGTATGCCTCTGGCTGAAAGGAAGAGGTGACGATGGCCAGTTCTTTGCGTTGAGCGTGTTGTCGCGCGTATTTCATGGACTCGCCTGAGCCTTGCGTCGAGGTTTCTACAAAGACCCGTCTTGCCCCGGGAAGAATGATATAGAGGAACGAATGGGCAATCTACGTGATAGAGTCCGGGAAACTTTGTTAATCGTCCATAAAAGTAATCATGGATCCACTTTCCGATGTCCTATCTTTACTGCGCATCCAAAGCTATCTTTCGGCTACGCTGAGCGCGGGTGGGGCGTGGGCGATCGAGTTTCCCGCGCAGGAGGGGATCAAGTTCAGTGCAGTCGGGCGGGGTAGCTGTTGGCTTCTGGTCGACGGTGAACCGGAGCCGTTGCAGTTGCGGGAAGGTGATTGTTTTCTTCTGACGCGGGGGAAGTCTTTCACGCTGGCCAGCGACCCGACCATACAGCCGATCGACTCTCGGGCGATTGTTCAGAGGATTGCGGCTGACGAGCTAGTCTGGCACTGTGGTGGCGACGATGTCGTGATTTTCGGTGGACGATTCGCATTTGCCGGTGAACCGGCCGCTTTGCTGATCGGCACGTTACCCCCCTTGGCACACATCAACGAAGGTTCGTCCCAGGCAATGGTGCTGCGATGGGCATTGGAGCGATTCACGGAAGAACTTCGCGACCGGCAGCCTGGCAGATCCCGAATGGCAGAACATCTTGCGCACCTCATGTTTGTTGAGATATTGCGTGTTCATCTGAAGGCGACGAGTCAGAGTGGCAGTGGATGGCTCGCCGCGCTGTCGGACCGTAATCTGAGTAGGGTGGTCGGTGCCATGCATGCCGCGCCAGCAAATCGCTGGAGCGTCGAAGACTTTGCCCGCGTGGCAGGAATGTCGCGATCGGCCTTTGCCTATCGCTTCAAGCAAGTGGTTGGCGTGGCACCGATGGAGTACCTGACGCGATGGCGAATGCTAGTCGCCGGCGATCGGCTGCGTCATACTGACGAACACATATCATCCATCGCATATTCGCTCGGCTACGATTCCGAAAGCGCATTCAGCACCGCGTTCAAGCGAGTGATGTCGTGCTCTCCAAGGCAATATCAACGAAGCTCCACCGCGCAGGCTGTGGCGCAGCCCGCTGCCTGACACTTTTGGCTAACGGCGTGCCATGGTCGGTTACGTCATGCTAACCGCAGGGAGGATGGGCACGCGGCATGCACGTGCGGCGTGACGTGGGAGGCGACAATCATTTTGTCCGGCGGCCAAGATGTTTGTCGGTAAACCGGACATCCTGCTTGACGCTATCCAGTGACGTTCATCTCCAGGGAAGCGTCAGCGAACTCCGCTGCATCATAGCTCTTGTCTGCACCTGGCGTGATCGCTGTGTCTGAATCCTTCGCCGCCTGGAGAGCATCGTCGACCATGACCTTGGTGGCCTCGCGTTCTGCACGGCCGTCGGCGACTGTCACCATGGCCCTGGCACCAGGCTGTGAACGGTTATACCGCTCAGGGGGTGCCCATGTAACGCAATTCACTGAAAGTTTTGCCGATACAGAACAGCAGAGCATCATTGTCCGTCCTGGACTCCTGGACTCCTGGACTCCTGGACTCCTGGGCTCGCTACTCCGCTTGCCGCCTTTGCATTCGCCACCGTGGTTGTTGTTGTCCTCGCCATCCTTGCGGACAAAGCTCTTGAGGTCCGTCCAAGCTTAAATCAGCGTACCGTCGACGCTGACGTGTTCGCCAGTCGGCCAGCTCTTCTCTTGCGCAATAGCAAGCACGGATCGGTCGTTTGCGGTTGTAGGTGAACACCGTGGGGCCCGCAGGCCTCGTCGGCCATGGCCAGACCGACGAACCAGCGGAAGAGGGCTGTTAGAGAGCACCTGCAGGCATGGCCCCGCCACAACTTCTCCGGCGCGATACTCTCGCGCGCGCCTCCAAGATCCGCATCGTACATTCCCGCGAACGGCCAGTTCATCTTCGCCAGCGCTTGATTGGCCATGGTACGGCTACATGCGTAGTGGATGGGATTGGGCACGAAGTCGTTAAGTCGCCGCTCGGCGAACAGTGCCTGCGCCACGCATCGCATGTTCAGGGTCGTGCGAGGGTCTCATATCAACGCACATGCTGACTCCGAACTGACTTCTGCCGGAGGTGCTTCACCAGCCTGATAAGTATTGGATCCATGAGCGGAGGGGTTGCCGATAGGCTCTGGACATCGCGGTGCTGCCCCGCAACCCCCTGCCCGTCATACCGAGAACTCTGCATCCAATGCTATGAGATCGCCAGCGTTGCGCCATCGGCCGGAACTGAGCCGTACGGCACGCTCCTGCATCCCTGGATCGTCGCATCACCAGCATGCCTGTCCGGAACGGTTCCGCGGCAAGTCGGCTTCTTCTGAGAATCTCCTCCTTGACTGAGCGTGAATTGCACACCTATACTTTGTTCACATACAGGATGTGAGTTCACGTATGTGAACTATGACCAAAAAATTAGGCCTCCATGGAAGGCGACGGAGACAAACGTAATGCTTAGTGATCAGAGAGCTCTATGTGGAACGTACATGCGAGCGGAAGTGCACTTTCAGTGCGTACGAGCGCTGGACACGTGATTCCAAACAGTTAGTCGCCACCTTTGAAATTGCCAGCTGCATTTCCGGCTACTAGGCATTGATCCCGAGGGGGCGGCGGAGATGGCGATTCCGTCACTGCAGCCGATTGGTAGCGCCCGGCGCCAGCAATCGGTGCAGTGCAATTTTGCGAAACTTCAACGAGTAATCTGAAAAATGCATCTGACATTAGGCCTGCATCGTGCTGTCCGGCACGAGCCGAGCAGCGTAGCCACGTTCTACGAAGGACGCACCCATACATTTCGACAATTGGCTGACCGCGTGGCCAGGCTGGCCGGTGCGCTGCGTACTATCGGCGTAAAAACGGGCGATCGTGTTGCTATCCTCGCACTGAACTCTGACCGATATATAGAGTACTACTTGGCGGTATGGTGGGCCGGCGCGGTCGTGAATCCGATAAATACGCGTTGGGCCACACCAGAGATTCTCTATTCGCTAGACGACTCGCAGTCCGAGGTGATGTTTGTAGACAGCGCGCACAAGTCGAAGATCGATGAATTGCGCGAGGGTAGCACTACGCTTGAGCACATTATTTACCTTGATGAAGAAGAGAAGCCTAATGGCACGCTTTCCTACGAAGATCTCATTGAAGATGGTGAGCCGATTGAGGATAGCTACCGCCACGGAGACGATATAGCCGGCATCTTCTACACCGGAGGCACAACCGGATTTCCAAAAGGAGTGATGCTCAGTCACACCAACATCGGTGTTCCGGCCATGACGTTTCTTTGCGAAGAGTATGGCTTCGGTTCCGTTTCTCTTCATACCGCGCCGTTGTTCCATGTCGCGCCGCTAATGTACGTAATAGCTCAGCTATTTAATGGTGGCCGCCACATCGTCTTATCCGGATTCGAACCAGCGCAGGTGGCGCGTGCGATCGAGGAGAGAAAAGTCACGGATGTACTACTGGTCCCCTCAATGCTCCACGTTCTGCTCGATTCTCCGGTTGTTCAAAAAACGAACTTCTCAGGTCTCAGGCGGATCTGGTACGGCGGGTCGCCAATCGCAGAGACAACCCAGCGTCGAGCGCTCGAAGTGTTTCAACCCAGCGGCTTGGTTCAGCTCTACGGCCTGACCGAGATTCCCGTTGTTGCATTGCTTTCCGCAGCATGGCATGCACCCGAGATGAGAAAGCTTCGATCAACCGGGCGCGCCGCTCAGGAAAACGAAATCATGATCGCCGACGCGAACGGAAGAGAAGTACCGCGCGGCTCGATCGGTGAAATAGTCGCGCGCGGACCCAACGTAATGAAGGGATATTGGAACAAGCCAGTGGAGACGGAGACGGCCATCCGTAATGGCTGGCTATGGACAGGTGACGCCGGCTACATGGACGACGACGGCTTCGTGTTCATTGCTGATCGCTTCAAAGACATGATCGTCACGGGGGGGGAGAACGTTTACGCGGCGGAAGTCGAGAACGCCATTGCGAAGCACCCGGCAGTTGCCGCCTGTTCAGTCATAGGTATTCCCAGCCACGAGTGGGGTGAGTCGGTTCACGCTGTGGTGGTGCTGAAGCCTGGCGCCCGCGAATTTACCGTGGAGGAGATCCGACATCATTGCAAAGATCTGATCGGTGGATACAAGAGCCCACGTAGCATCGAATTCAAGCCGTCACTTCCGCTTTCAGCATTCGGCAAGGTCGTCAAGGACGAGCTTCGAGCGCCGTTCTGGAGAGACGCAATTCGAAAGGTATAGATCGACGTCGACCAACACACGTAAAAACTTCCAGGAGGTTCAAGTGAATCAGGCACAAAGGGATATCCAAAGTCACCTTGTCGGTGTAGCTGCGCCCCCTTTTAGGGGAGTCGTCGAATATACCAAGGTCGTCGAGTACGCACAGGCCATTCATATCCGCAACCCTATTTATTTCGATCGTGAGGCCGCGATCGCAGCGGGATACCGAAACGTTGTTGTGCCCCCTGGTTTTATCAACCCATTCTCACTACAACCGCGTTCCGCAAAGTTCGAGACATTTGGCATTAATGAAAAAAGAGCGGTCGCAGGGGAGTGGTCATGGGAGCAGCGACTTGTCATTTGTGCAGGTGATGAACTTCACGGGCAGAGTGTACTTGTCGAGTTTAGTGAGAAGCAGGGAACGCGTCCGAAACGCATTTTCGTGATCGAGACTACGTATTCGACTGACGATTGCGAGGCCGCCATTGTGGTTCGCGACACAACGATCGAGTTCAAGGAGTGAATCCATGAGAGATCCAATTGAGGAACTCTGTCCAGCCGTTAGTCGCGTCGATATCGCTTGGGTGTGTGTTGCGACCAATGACGGCAATCCGTTGCATCTCGATCATGAATTCGCAAAGATTGCCGGCTTTGCGGACGTGGTCGTACCGGGACATCTCTTGATCGGATGGATCGGCCAGTATCTCGAGGACTGGTGCGGTGGTCCTGAAAATATCCTGGGCTGGGCGCTACGCTTCACAGCGCCGGTATGGCCAGGTGACCGTATTAAGCTGCAAGGTGAGCTGACGGAGTCAGTTCTGCAATCCGGCGAAACCGTGATGGTGACAATCACAGCGACATCGCAGAAAGATCAGGTGGTCGGCATCGCTAGGGCGGAATTTCGCCTCTCATACGCGAAATCATTTAACAACTAAGGAAACACACCGTGGACCGCTACGCTCGCTACACCAAGCTGAAGTTTGACCGACCGCATCCTCATACATTGCGAATCACGATCACC
>NZ_JBFTLX010000051.1:0-32271 GCF_056396665.1 Cupriavidus sp. 05T313
GTGTCGCCCCATCCGGCGCGCCTTCTTTGCCTACTTTCTTGGCAAGACAAGAAAGTAGGTCGCCCCCCGCAGGGGGGTGAAACTGCCTTTGACTTTAAGCCTTTGCAGTTGAAGTTGAAGTTGAAGTTGAAGTTGACTCTGCAGTCAATCAGCCCCTACCGAGGCTTCCGAAACTCATCCTCAATCCAATCCCCCGCACTAGCCTTACTCAACTTAAATCCAGCCGACACCCGCACCTGCGCCAACTCATCCCCATTCTCATCAACAGCACTCAGCACCGCATAAGGATTATCCTCATCCGGCACGATATCCAGCGTCACACTGATCCGCGCAGCATCCGTATCCACAACCACACTCTTGTGCAACATGGCATGCAACTGCTGCTCATGCCGCCGCAGCACTTCGGAAGCCGTCTTGACCAGCGTCGAAAAGGCATTGGCATCGAGCGGCTTGGGGTTCTTCTTGTCGCGCCCCATGGTCCACGGCCCCACCAGAGCAGGCTCCGGCTCGCCATCCTTGATCATGGCAACAGCCCAACCCTCGTCATCCTCGTTCTTGATCACGCGGGCGGTCCATCCGTCGGCGCGCCACAGGCGCGGCTCCTGGATCTTGTCTGCGTTGTCCCCGCCGGCGTCGTGGTCATCGGTTTCGGGCGAAAGTTCGGGCTGATTGGTCATGGCTGGCTTCAATTCGGGGCTGCGCGGTGGACTGCGGGCGTCGCCCGGACCACGCAATGCCTGGCGGCGGGAGGACGGGACGGCGGCGGCAACAAGGACGCGATTTTACCCGTCCCGCCGTGGGGGCGGGCGCGGCATCCCGCCAGCCGCCTCGGGCGCGGCCATGACGGCACACCGATCCCCTCCGAAGTTGTATTTAATGTCTGTGTGCCACGTCCTATGCTGGAAGCGTCGCCAAGGCCCCCGTCTTGATGACGAACCCCTTCCGGTCGCCGCCAATTTTAGACGGCGACGTTTTTTTTGCCCGCCGGCCCCCTTCTCGCACCAAACCCGGGCTCGTGCCTGACAAAAGCGCTGGCCCGAGGCGCCCAGCCGGTTTAAGATGCGCGATTATCGAACAACCCGCGCGCACCCGCACACATGGACGCCCCCCCTCCTACCAGCCCTGGCCAGGCAACGGCCGCCACTGTCCGCGTCGCCCGGCCCCAGGCAGACCTGCTCAACAGCTTCTCCGGCGACCCGAACTTCATGCTATCGCTGGCACGCGGCCTGAGCGTGCTGGAGGCCTTCTCGGAGCGTAAGCGCCCGCTCACCATCTCCCAGGTGGCCCAACGCACCCAGCTTTCGCGGGCATCGGTCAGGCGCTGCCTGTACACGCTGGAACAGCTTGGCTACGTCAGCCAGCAAGCCGGCCAGTTCGCGCTGCGGCCCCGCGTGCTGCACCTGGGACACGCGTATTTCTCGTCGACCTCCCTGGTGTCGCTGGCCCAGCCCATCCTCGACAGCCTGAGCACGCGCATCCAGCAGACTTCGGCGCTCGCCATCCTGGACGACACCGACATCCTTTACCTGGTGCGCTCGGAAGTGCAGCGCGTGCTCACTTATTCGCTCGGCATGGGCAGCCGCCTGCCGGCCTACTGCACCTCGATCGGCCGCCTGCTGCTGGCCCACCTCGCCGAGCCGGCGCTGGAAGATTTCTTCGACCACGTCGATCTGCGCCCGCGCACGCTGCAGACCAAGATCTCGCGCCCCGAGCTGGAAATCAGTTTCGCGAAAGCGCGCGAGCTGGACTACGTGGTGATCGACGAAGAACTGGAACCTGGCCTGCGCGCCATCGCGGTGCCGGTGCGCGGCATCTCGGGGACCGTGATGGCCGGCATCAGCGTAAGCGTGCGCGCGGCGCAGGTATCGGAAGCCGAGATGATCTCCCGCCTGTTGCCGCCGATGCGTGAAGCCGCGGCGGCCATCGGCAAGCTGATCGCCGCCTGAGCCGTGGCGCCAGGCACCCCCAATCCGCAGGCGGGCAAGGGCATGCGCTTTGTCCGGCGCGTCTATGCCATGCGCGTCGTCGGCCTTGCCATCGGGTTCTTCGCGGTGGCGGCCGCCATGCTGGAAGCGGGAGTGCCGCGCTGGCTGCTGGCGCCGGTGTTCCTGCACGGCTTTGTCTGGCCGCACGTGGCGGCATGGTGGTCCAGGCACAGCGAGGTACCCTTCCTGGCGRAAATCCGCAACTTGATGATTGACGCGGCACTGGGCGGGGTGTGGGCGGCATGCATGAAATTCAACCTGCTGCCAAGCGTGCTGATCCTGTCGATGATGAGCATGAACAACGTGGCGGCAGGCGGCACCCGCCTGCTGCTGCGCGGCCTGGGCTGGCACCTGGCAGGCGCGCTGGCCGGGGTGCTGGCCTTCGGCGCGGCCTGGCATCCGGAGGCTGACCTCACCACCATCGTGGCCAGCCTGCCCATGCTGGTGCTCTACCCGCTGGCGCTGGGACGCACCACCTACAGCATCTCGCGCCGCCTGGCTGCGCACGGCAAGGCGGTCGAGGCCAGCAGCCGTCTCGACGGGCTCACCGGCGTGCTCAACCGCGGCTACTGGGAAGCCAAGCTGGCCGAGGAGTTCCAGGCCTGCAAGAACGGCCGCCGCCAGGCCGCCAGCCTGGTGCTGCTGGATATCGATCATTTCAAGCAACTCAACGACGCCCACGGCCACGTGGCCGGCGACGAAGCACTCAAGGCATTCGCCGCGCTGGTGGTGCAGCACACTGTGCAACTTCACCCCCCGGGCCGCGGCGAACCGCGCCAATGCCTGGTGGGGCGCTACGGCGGCGAGGAATTCGGCGTGCTGCTCAGCGGCGCGAGCCTGACGCAGGCCGTAGAGATGGCCGAGCGCCTGTCGCGCGCGCTGCAACCCGGCTCCGGCGCCAGCGCGGAGATCGCCGCGCTGCGGGGCCACACCGCCAGCCTGGGCGTGGCCGCGTTCGATACACGCATGCAAGGCCATCAGGAGTGGCTGACCCAAACGGACCGGGCGCTCTATGAAGCGAAGCGGGCCGGCCGCAACCGGATCCGCATCAGCGCGGCCTGAGCGCTGGATTGCCGCCGCGCCTGAGTGCCTGCGTGCTTCAGCGATTCAGCGCCGCAGCCGGCCGGGTCCGAGCATGGCTTCGGTCAGCCCGAAATCCGCGATGCGCTGCGGCAAGGGCTTGCCCTGTACCAGCGCGGCGCAGGCCTCGCCCATGGCGGCCGAGGTCTGGATGCCGTAGCCGCCTTGCGCGGCCACCCAGAAGAAACCTTCGGCCTGGCCGTCGAATCCGCCCACCAGGTCGCCGTCGGCGACGAACGAGCGCAAGCCCGCCCAGACGCGGGCCGGGCGGCGGATGGCGAGCGTGGTCATGTCTTCGATGTGATGGATGCCAAGGGCAATGTCCATCTCCTCGGCCTGCACATCGTGCGGCGGCACCGGATCGGCATTGGCGGGCGAGCCCAGCAGCATGCCGGCGTCGGGCTTGAGGTACCAGGTCTCGTCGAAGCAGACGAACATGGGCCAGTGCGCGATCTCCACGCCCTCGGGCGGTGCGAAGACAAAGGCCGAGCGCCGCTTGGGCGTGAGCCCCAGCGGCCTGACGCCAGCCAGCGCGGCCACCACGTCGCACCAGGCGCCGGCCGCATTGACCACCACCGGCGCGCGATAGGCGCGCCCGCCTGCCTGCACTTCCCACAAGCCCTGGTTGCGCGCGAGCGCCGTCACCTCCGCATCGCACACCAGGGTGCCGCCGCGCTGGCGCATGCCGCGCAGGTAGCCCTGGTGCAGGCTGTGCACGTCCATGTCGGCGGCATCGGGCTCCAGGACGGCGCCGAGCACCTTGCCGGCACGCAGCACCGGCACCAGGGCGCAGGTGGCGTCACGGTCCAGGCGCTGCGCGCGTGCGCCAAGCGCCGCCAGCGCCTCGAAATGCTGGTCGAGTTCGGCGGCCTCGCCCGGCTTGCCCACTGTCATGGCGCCGCGCGGGCTCAGGACGGGATGCTCGGCAAAACCGGCCGGCGGCGCGTCCATAAAGGCGCGGCTGGCCATGGTGAGCGCGCGTACCTGCGGCGTGCCATAGCTCTCCATGAACAGCGCGGCCGAACGGCCGGTGGAATGGTAGCCGGGATGCGCCTCGCGTTCGAGCACGATCACGCGCCCGGCCTGGGCCAGCCAGTAGGCCAGTGAGGCACCGGCAATGCCGCCGCCGATCACCAGGAAATCCGCGGAATCGTATGCTGTCATCGAAGCCCTCCTTCATCCATGCGTGCGCCGTTGCGGGAAGCCCCTCAGCGGCAGATCCGATGTCGGCAAGCGTAACCCAAATTTTGCGGATACGCAAAATTTAGCGAATCGGCGCAAAGCGGCGAACCCTGGCAGCCAGGCTGCCGGGCCGGAGACATGCCTGGAAGGAAAGACAAGAATCGGGAAGACGCCGGCGGGCAATGCCGGCATGGCGAGGCGAGGCAGCCGGCCGGCCGGCGCGCGCCGTCAGCGAACGGCGCTGCGTGCGGCCAGCGTCGTTCAACCCCGGCTGGCTAGTTCCAGCGCGAACACCAGGCGCTGCAGGAAGTTCTCCATGCGGCCATCGAGATTGGAGAAGGCACAGCCGAAGTGGTGGATGGCGCTGTCATTGTGCCCGGCGAGCCAGTGGCCCACCACTTGCAGGCTCAGGGTGAGCTTGCCCAGCGCGCCGAAATCCAGCTGCACGCCCGGGATCGTGGTGCCGACCGGCAACTTCGTGGCATCCACGGTCTTGGAGCGCAGGCCGACACCCGAAAGCGAGAGATCGGCAATATCGAGCGTGAGCACAGTGCCGTCGCTCATCTTGATTGTGCAGACGTAGCCCTTGGTCACCAGCGTGCGCGCACGGAAATGGCGGCGGCGCTGGAAGTGGTAGAGCTTCTCCGGGAACGGCGCGGAGAAGGCCGGGCCGCCCTTGAACTGGGTGGTTTCGGGGGTACCGATGATGAAGTTCACCGGCACGCCGCGCAGGGACGCCGAAAAGGCATTCTCGCTGGAAGCCAGCAACGCTTCGCGCTCGGGCTCGGTGCGGCACCAGTCGAAGACAAAAGTGCGGCTGGCCGGGTCCACATGCAGCACGGTGGTGACCATCTCGTGGGCGGTACGCGCACGCACGTTCAGGCTGCACTTCTGCCAGGCAAGGTCGCGCAGCACCGTGCCGATCTGCGAGGAATGGGTAAGGCGATAGCGGTCGTCTGGCAACGCGCCGGCGTCAAGCTCGGATTGCTCCGGGGAATCTTGGAGACTCATGAAAATCACGCAAACGTCTGAGAGAGGCCTGCGTCGCGCCAGACTGGCTTGCGACGGGGAATTCGGGCTGCCCGCTTACCGGGTTGCAATCGAAATACAACCGGGGTGCGAGCGGCCAGCGCCGCATGTTAAGCGCGGCGCCCGCCGCTGTGCAAGCTCTTGTTTGGACAACGGCGGAGTGTGGCAAAACTTGAGACAGACTTCCGTGGGGTAGCCCGCCCGGGCGGGTTTACGCATCGGCGATCCGCGCGGACTCGCCGGGCTTTGCCGGCCTGTGATCTAGGATGCCTTTGCACGCCGCCCCTGGTCCGTTGCGCTCTTGCCGCGGCGGCGGCCATTTGCCGTGCCCGCCTGCACGGCTGCCGTGGCCGGGTCCGCGCCGAGCGACGCTTGCGCCTCCTGGCACAGCCAGTCGCGGACTGCGCGGCGCCGCTCGTCGCGCTCGAACGCCACCGGCGAGAGCAGGTGGTAGGACGAGCCGTCGCGCACGAACCCACGCGGCGCGGCGATGCGGCCATCGGCCATCTCGTCAGCCACCATCAGGCGCGAGGCGATGGCGCAGCCAAGCCCGGCGGCGGCGGCCTGGATGGTCAGGTAGAAATGCTCGTACCAGGCATCCGCGCCAAAGCGCTGCGTACTGCCGGTGGCTCGGGCCCAGCGCTGCCAGGCATCGGGACGCGAGCGCGTGTGCAGGCGGGCGAGCGAACTCAAGGCCGGCGCCCGCGCCGCCGGGGTGCCGGCGCGGCACACCACGCCCACCCATTCCTCGGCAATCTTGCACACGTGCAGCTGCGTGCCGAAGTGGAAATCGTTGCGGCGCAGCGCAAGGTCCACGCCGCTGCGGGCGAAGTCGACCGCTCCCCCGGCGGCCATCAGATGCAGCGTCACGCCCGGATGCGCCTCGGCAAAGCGCGGCAGGCGGGGAATCAGCCAGCGCATGGCAATGGTGGGTTCGCACGACAGCACCAGCGCCTTGTGCTGCCCGTGCGCGCGGATGCGCTCGGCCGCCGTGGCCAGGACTTCCAGCGACTGCGTGGCGGCGGCATGCAGGATGCGTCCGGACTCGGTCAGGAAGACGGCCCGGTTGCGCCGCTCGAACAACGCCACGCCGAGCGCCTCCTCCAGCTGGCGAATCTGGCGGCTGACCGCCCCGTGGGTCAGGTGCAGTTCGTCGGCTGCCCGCATGAAGCTCTGGTGCCGCGCCGCCGCCTCGAAAAAACGTATCCCGCCCAGCCAGTGCATGATTGCCTTGATGTATCAGTTTTACTCACCGATTTGCACGAGTATAAATCGGTTGTGGCGCACCGCGTGGACTCTGAAAATAGCGACATTCCCATCCTGGTTTCAAACATGGGCCGCAAGATTCCCCGCCCATCTCCGTCAGAGATACTCACACGATATGCATCCCCTCACCGAACTCCTGGCCGTCGCCACCATCACCGTGCTGGCCGTCATCAGCCCCGGCCCCGACTTCGCCATGGTGATGCGCAACAGCTATCTGCATGGCCGCAGGGCCGGGCTGCTTTGCGCGCTCGGCATCGCGCTGGGCGTGCAAGTGCACGTCTTCTACACGATGTTCGGCGTGGCGCTGCTGATGGAGCACGCGCATGGCCTGCTGACCGTGGTCAAGATCCTCGGCGCCGCCTACCTGATCTGGATTGGCATCCAGACCTTGCGCAAGCGCGTGCCGGACGCCAGCGCGGCGCCGCTCGCGGCGGATGGGGGCATTGCTGCCCTGACCTCGTCCGGCGCGCTCAAGATGGGTTTTCTCACCAATGCGCTCAATCCCAAGACCACGCTGTTCGTCGTCAGCACCTATACGCAGGTGGTGAACACGCAAACGCCGCTGTCCGTGCAGTTCGGCTATGGCTTGTTCATGTCGCTGGCGCACCTGGTCTGGTTCGGGCTGATTGCGTGCTGCTTCACCACGCCCGCGCTGCGCACCGCGATGCTGAAGCGACAGCGTGTGCTGGACCGCGTGATTGGCTCGGCGCTGCTTGGGCTTGGCCTTGCGCTTGGCCTGAGCAACCTGGCGTGACGGCTTGAGCCGAATGCGCCATCAGCCTGCCGGCGGATCCTCGCTCGCATTCAGCGCATAGGCGCGCCGGCACACATGCTGCGCGCCACCGGGAAGGAGATGGCTTTGATACAGGATGAAGCGATCGACGTGGAACGGTTCGCACACCAGCCCGGACTGCGAGCCGCGCCATGCCTGCAGCGTGGCGTGCGCCACGGCGGGCGCGCAACGGGCCAGCGTGATATGCGGATGGAAGCGCGCCTGAGGCCTTGAGCCAGAGTCCGGCAACGCGTTGTTCTCATCGTGCCCGATACCCGTGTCGATACCGTTCCCGGCGAGCGCCCGCTCCACGCCCGCGTACAGATCATCCAGCGCCGCGTTGGACTCCAACCCCGCCCACAGCACGCTCGCGCGCCGGCCGCGAAAATAGCCTGCCTCTTTCACAGTGAGCGCAAAGGCCGCGCATGACACCGTCCCCAGCGCCTGCTCGATGCGCATCGCCGCGGCTTCGTCCTGCTCGCCGAGGAAATGCAGCGTGAGGTGGATCTGGTTCAGCGTCGCCGGCCGGATACCCGCCACGCGGGGCACGCGCGCGAGCAGCGCGCCGGCGAGCGCCTGCGGGACTTCGATTGCCACGAACAGGCGTGCCATCGGTATCCTCTCGCCAACTTGCGCGGCGGCGCCTGCGCCGTGCCCGCTCACGCAAACGCCAACGCTGACTGGCGCAGGATGGGCAGCGCCATTGCCGCGGCCGTGCCCTCCAGCCTGAGCAGCGCGCGCTTGCGGTCAGTGCCGCCGGCGTATCCGGTCAGGTCGCCGCTGGCGCCCAGCACCCGGTGGCAGGGCACGATCACCGACAAGGGGTTGCGCCCCACCGCGCCGCCTACCGCGCGCGCATGGGTCGGTGGGAGCCCGAGCCCGGCAGCGAGTTCGCCATAGGACGTGGTCTCGCCGAACGGGATCTCGCACAGCGCTTGCCAGACGCTGCGCTGGAAGGGGCTGCCGGCCAGCATCATGGGCACCGAGAAGGCCTGCAGGCGTTCGGCAAAATAATCGGCCAGCTCGTCGGCCGCCTGCTCGAAGACCGGCTTCGCGGCGGCGGGTACATCGGTATCCGGCGTGGCCGCCGCCGGGTAGTACTTCTGCCCGGCAAAGAACACGCCGCTCAAGCGCGCGCCATCGGCGCGCAGCAGGACTTCGCCCAGCGGGCTGGCGACGATACGGTATGCAATCATGGTGCGCCCCTTTCCTTGTCTTCTTGTCCCGGCTTGCTGTCTTCGTGGCGCCGCCACAGGTGGATGGCTGCGTAGGCACGCCACGGCGCCCACTGCGCGGCGTGCTGGCTCATGCCTCGCACGGTAGCGATGCCGAGCACCTTGCGCAAGACATAGTCGGTGCCCGGGAAGGCGTCCGGCCAGCCGAGCGCGCGCATGGCCACGTACTGCGCGGTCCAGTCGCCCACGCCGTCGATCGCACGCAGGCGCGCCAGCGTGTCTTCCGGCGCGGCGCTGGGTTCCAGCTTGAGCTCGCCAGTCGCCACGCGGCTGGCGATGGCGTGGATGGCCCGGCCCTTGCCCAGCGGGATGCCGATCTCGCGCAGGCTCTCCGGCGTCACCGCGGCAAGCGTGGCGGCGTCGGGAAAGGCAAGGCGCAGGGCAGGCGCCGGCTGCGCCAGCACGCGGCCATGGCGCTCGGCCAGCCGCGCCAGCAGGGTGCGGGCATGCTTCGCCGAAATCACCTGACCCACCACCGCGCGCACGGCGATCTCGAAACCATCCACCGCGCCGGGCAGGCGCATGCCGGGCACCCCGGCCGCCAGGGGCCCCAGGTGCTGATCGACCACATCGGGCCGGCAACCCAGGTCGCACAAACGCCGCACGCGCCCCAGCGCCTGCGGAATCACGTGCGCCAGCGAGCCCGACAAGGTGACCCTGATCACATGGCGGCGCTCCACATGCGCCAGCCGCAGCCAGCCGAGATGCGTGCGGCCCCCRCTGTCGATCGCCAGCGTGCGCGCATAGCTGCCATCGGCAAGCTGCTCGATGCCGTCCACCGCCCGCACCCCCAGGAACTGCAGGAAGGCCGCCCAGGCCATCGGCGGGCGGTATCCCAGCTCGAACACGAGTTCCTCGGCCACGCTGTCGGCGGCGCGCTTGCGCATCGCCAGCGGCGTGAGCCCGTAACGCGTCTTGAGCACGTCGTTGAAGCGCCGCACGCTGCCAAACCCGGCGGCGTGCGCCACATCGGTCACCGTCAGCGCGGTATCCGTCAGCAGGCGCTTGGCCAGCAGCAACCGCTGGGTCTGTGCGTACTCCAGCACCGAGACGCCGAACTGCGCATCGAACAGCCGGCGCAGGTGGCGCTCGGTGACGCCGATGCGCGCGGCCAGGGCGGCGACGCCGGCATCGGCCATGAAGCCATCGTCGATCAGCGTGGCCGCCGCCTGGGCCAGCCGTCCCGACAGATCAGCCAGACCGTGCCCCGGCGCCAGTTCGGGACGGCAGCGCAGGCAGGGGCGAAAGCCCTGCTTCTCGGCGGCCGCCGCGGTTTCGTAGAAGGAGCAGTTCTCGCGCTTGGGTGTACGCACGGCGCACACCGGCCGGCAGTAGACGCCGGTGGACGACACGCCCACGAAAAAGCGCCCGTCGAAGCGGCGGTCGTGCGAGGCAACGGCCTTGTAGCAGGTGTCCGGATCGAGTTTCATAGCCAGCATGCTACTCCGTTGCGAGGGCGGTACTAGCTGGATTCGGACATTTGCCTGGACGGCGTGTATTGACCTGCCGCGCCTCAAGCGATGTGGATCAGGCGTGAGGTGGCGCTGGCTCGGAGGGGCCTCGGTGAAATGGAAAAATATCGCTTGCTATGTCGCGCTGTTGAAACAGGGCGGGAGTATTGTTGCTGGTCAGCCAAGAATCAATCCACAGGTCAACATGACTTCCGGTGCATGGCGGTTCTAAACTCGATACACAACATACAGTATCGACATCAGTGCCGGCATCGCGGCAATCAAGGTTAGCATCTTCGCTTTCATTTTGAAGGAATCAGGTATCGACCATTCCATGCCAGCTTGCAATCGAGTTGGCGGCGGAGCGCGAACCATCCTCGGCCAAGAATGGCTTTGTTCACTATGGGAGACGCGCGGCGATCCACTCCGACACGAAGACTCCCCCCCGCCGAACAGCGCGAACCCGATGCAGTAGGAACTGAGAATGCGCCAGCGGACCGCCGGACCATAGCCACCAGCACAAACACCAACCCCACCAGCAGCGGCACGGCAGCCAGAAGGAATGCCACCGCGGCATAGACGACGAGGGCGCCCGTAGTCACCTGCTGCCGAGTTATCGGTGTCAGCATGGTGGCCACCGCAAAGGCGAACCCATCCAGGGCGAGAAGCACGGCGATGCAGTCAACGATGCGCACCACGGCCCTTTTGCGCGTCGTCATTCAAGGCCCTCCGCCGCAACGCGCTCGGCAAGTGCCGCCCATCGTTTCGGGCTGTCTCGCACAACATGGGCATAGTAGAAGTGCCCCTCGCCCTTGCCGGCGAGCATCTGCATATTTAGCATCGGTGCCGATTCGACCAGCGCGCGCCAGGGCATTCCGGCGTAGATCGGGTCTCCGAGCTGCTTCAAATCGATAACCACGATCTTGCGGATGTTCTCGTGGCTGCGCAGGTGCGCAAGGAATCCCGCCTCAATCGGCGAGCCCACCAATACCAAATGGTCGATCACGTGGCCGGCGCGGGCATATGACCATGCGGTTTGCGCGGCCAGGAGAGAGCCGTAGCTGTAACCGATCAGGTTGAACTGCGGCGCCTCCGCCGCCATGCGCCCCGTAATCGTCCACTCGCTGTCGTCGCGTGAGCGGATCAGCATTCCCGAATGGATGGCATCAAGCAACGTGCCAGCGAACTCGTATCCATCTGGCATGGCCGCTCTGGCGGTATGGGTCAGTCCAGCGAAGCAGTGCGCAATCCCCGCCTTCCGGAACGCATCGAGCAGCGGCTGAACATATCCGCCGTCCAGCCCGGCACCGCCCCAATACAGGGTGCCGCGCGGCGGCGGCAAATCGACCTTGGCCGGCGCCCGGTCCTCGACGGGCGCATGTTGCACCTTAACTGTCTTGATCGGCTGCATCAGGCACCCTCCCCGAAGATCCCGGCCCGGACCTGGCAATCGTGCCGGTGCTGTTGCAAGCTTCGCAGTAAGCCTGGCCTGCATCAGGCAGGGTCTTCCCCCCGCGCTCCAGCGCGTCGCCAACGCAGGCAGTGCTTCGCTTCATGGTTGGGCCGCCCAACTGCAGATGGGCTGTTTGTCTTCCTGCATACGATCTCCGTCAGGATGGGCTATGTGCGCAAATTCGCCCTCCATTTGCACGTAATTCCTCATGGAAATCAATCAGACAAGTCCTAAAATGCAATGCATATTTTTGCGAAGATTCCGCAGCAAAATACGGATTCGTCCGATTCCAATCCGCTCGTCCGCAAGCTACTCTTTCCAGCCGTCGCCGTTGCGACGACTTGCCGCATTTACGTGGCCGCGACGGAACGTGGATTTCGTGACCTCCGCCTCAATGCCCTGCGCGCGGCGAAGGTAGCGGTTCGCAGGCATGGAGCCAGCACGCTGCCGATGGACGCATTCCGCTTCGCCCAGGAGTACCTGTATCAGTACGCAAATCAATGCGTTGCCCGCGAGGGTATGGTCGCGCGCCATGGCTGAGGGGTGAACCTGCGTCCATCTTCCCCAGTGCAACGCGGCTGAAATGATAGGGCAACCCTCTCGGTTCTTAGCGAGAAGAACGCTCCATGACGGGACCCGACAGGGTCCGCAGGAACGCGACAACATCGCGCATCTCCTCCTCCGTCAAGCGGATGGGCTTGCGCTCGGCGTGCCCCGTGCCACCATGTGCCAGCTCGGAATGACCGACAGCCGCTGCCGGCGAACGCACGTAGTGCCTTACTACCTCTTCCAGGGTCGCGAGCTGGCCCGCGTGCATGTACGGAGCCCGTAGTGCCACGTTGCGCAAGCTCGGGGTCTTGAAGGCGCCTTCCATGCCCGGTTCGCCGGTGGCCATGAAGCGCAGCTCTTGGCAGACTTGCGGTGGCGCGTCGCTGTAGCGGCTCAGGCAATTGAACTCGTCCGCCAAGACCTTGGCTGTGGCGGGAGCGCGGCCACTGTCCGGGCGTGCTGGCTCTCTGGGCGGGACGCCCGTGTTGTGGAAGGCCTGGTCCGTCAGGAGCGGGCCGTTGTGGCACGTCGCGCATTGAGCCTTGCCGATGAACAGACGAAGGCCATTGACCTCTTGGGTCGATAACGTTTTCTGGCCCGCGCGGTCACCTATGAGAACCGCGTCAACGTACCGGTCGAAGCGGGACTCACCGTAGGTCACTGTCCGTTCGTAGGCCGCGATGGCTTTGCCGAGATTGGCGAAGACGCGGTTGACGGCATCGCGTTGCTCGTTCGTCAGCCGAGACCAGGCGCGCTTCTCGTCGGCGCCGCCCAGGGGGCTCGCGTCGGCCGGCAGATCCTGCAGGTTCGGGAGGGCGCCAAACAGCGACTCATACTCCCGCTGGTAGTGCGTCCGCACGACCCGGGCGAACTGGACGCGGTTGCCGCCGTGCTCAACAGCATCCTCTAAGGGACCCAACGCTTGAGACCACTGGCTGTCCTTGCGACCGTCCCAAAACAAGAACGGGCTGTGCGCCGTCGCCACGATTGGCATGGTCCGGCGTTTCCCGACTCCGATACCCCTTCCGAGAGGCAGTCCGTCCTGGAACTGGCGGTCGGGCGCATGGCAACTGGCGCACGACACCGCCCCGTTGCGAGATAGGCGTGCATCCGCGAACAGCCGCCTGCCGAGCGCGACTGCTTCTGGCTTGTCCGCCACGGCGTTCGACGGGTCGGGCGGCGGTGCGGGAAGCTTGTTAAGGCGCGTTGAGGATAGGACGGCCCGTTCCTCCTGCGACCACGAGGCGGCGCCGTCCATGGCGTCGCCGGCACGTCCGAAGCCGGTAAGCAAGGCAAGCGGGGCCAGGACCACGGCCACAGCGGCGAGTGCGCCCGTCAGCCTTCCGCGCTTGCTCGCCTGCCGTGACGCAGGCAGCTTGGATTTGTGGAGCTGGCTCATTAAACTGTCTCCCTGACCAAGACGCTTAGCGCTGAATCCCCGAGTCCCCGACGATGACGTTGAACACGGCTCCGTCGGTCACATCCCCGGCCTGAATTGCCAGGCGCATGTCCCACCAGCCGGTCATGCTGAACTTCATGCCTTCGAGTGCGTAGACGCCAGGCGCTACCTCGCGTGTGATGCGAGGCTTGGTAGGGAAGCCGTGGCCGTGCTGCGGCATGCCCCCGTCGAAGCCAATCACGGCTCGCGACACAGGTTTTCCATCGGGTGTCTCCAGGTGCACCTGCCATGCGTGCATCTGGTTGATAGCTGGCCCCGAAGCCGGAGGGTCCATGCGGACAACGAACTGGCCTTGGGAACTAGGATGCTGCAGGGAAAGGTCAAGGTTCGCCGGCGGTGTGCCGCAGGCGGCGGTGAGAAGGGAGAAGGCGACTGCTGCGAGCGCGGTCGGCGCGGAGAGTTTGAACATGGTTGGGTCCTTTTTTCCGATGACGATGGAATGAGCTAAGTCCGGGTGCCCTAATGAGGCACCTAAAGAAGTTGTCGGGAATCCGGGGGCGCCGTCGATGGCGCGTCGTGGCCGCTAGTGCACTGAGCGAGCGGCGTCGATGAGCTGCTGCAGGTCTGCCGGAACCGGCATGGGCTTGAAGCCGCTGACTTTGGCACCGCCGGTATTACCGATGGGCACCCAACCCGGCCAGGTTTTCAATGCCGCGGCAACGATTCGCCAGGTCTGGCCGAAAGCTTCGCCCGCAATGTTCTGGCGGAGCGCCCAGCGGAACATCGCACAGTGGGTGCGCACGTGTTCCACAGTGGATTCCTGCCCAAGGATGTGGGCGCGCTCGAGATGCGTGAACGCCAAGATTGACTCGCCCCGAGCTTCGTGCGCCGCTGCGGCATCGAGCTCGGCCTGGACGTGGGGGCGAATTTGAAAGGCGAAGGTAGAGCGGTACATCGTGGGTGTCCGGGATGGGCTGCTAATATGCGAGCCATTGTCGGGGCCGCGCACGGAATGAACTTGAACGAAACGGCTGAGTTGAGGGGGGGCGCATCGTGACAGCACTGCAGGGCGATTCCGCGCAACCGTCCATCGCGCACGGTCGTTTCTCGGCCGTCACATCCACGGGTCGCAGCTACTTATGGCAAGGCGGCATTCTCTGGATAGGCGAAGGTCAGGGCAGAACGCAATGGCATGGGCACCATGCCCATCAACTCGTCATCGCGTTGCGCGGTAGCTTCCGCTTTCGCACCACGGCTGATGGTGCCTGGACTGACTACGAGGCCGCCATCGTCCCCAGTGAATGCACGCACCAGTTCGAAGTTGTTGGCGCCGCTACCATGGCCCATCTCTTCGTGGAACCCGAAACCAGCGCCGGGCGCGCACTCACGGCACGCTTCGGTTCGAATGCCGTCGCTGAACTCCCGGCCGCAGGTGCCCGCGCGGCTGCCAGGTTGCTGTCCGAGGCTTTGCAGTCGAGCCAGTTGGCCAAAGACATGGTCGAGGCAGCAACGTTGGCCGTTGCAGAGTTGTGTGGGACCGCGACGAGGCCGGACAAGGACATGGACCCGCGCCTTAGCCGGGCCCTGGACTATATCCGGTCGAACATTCGAAATCCCCTCTCATTAAATGACGTGGCCTCGGTGGTCGCCCTGTCGGAGAGTCGTTTTCGGCATCTGTTCGTCGCCGGGACCGGGAGCTCGTTCAGAGCGTATCTCCTATGGCTGCGCATCAATCTGGCCGTCGAGGCGGTCATGTCGGGCGCATCCTGGACCGAAGCTGCGCATGAGGCAGGATTTGCGGACTCGGCTCACCTTACTCGCACGCACAAGCGCATGTTCGGCATCGAACCGACGGCACTGCGCCCTCAGGCGCCCGGTTGAGGTGCTGGAATGCCGATGCTTCAAAAGGTGCGCAGAACGCTTGGCCGGGGCTGAGTCCCACATCACCGACGGGAAAGCATGCTTGCTCGGCTGGACGGCCGGCAGGATCGATCTGGTGCCGGTGGTGGTTTGATGGCGTAGCGGGCGTGACTTTTTGTTGCGGCCGGGTTGGGCCGCATTGCCCCACGCTATACTTCGCTCGTCGCTGCAACCACAGCGGCCGGGTTTAGCAGCCCGGATGACAGAGGCGGACAGCCGCCACCAGGCGGCGTTTTTGCGTCCGTCGTGCCTCTGCACGTCCTTATGGGCGGGCCTAGGCGGGGGAGCCTTCGGGCTCGCCGGATCTCTGTCCCGGTCTGCTAACCTCGCCTTGCGCCCGCCCACCCCGATTAGCAGCAGGGAGCGGAGTCAAAATACGCTGACAGAGGAGGCACTCCCATGCCCCAGTCTTCGCTCGCCCGTTCCGGGCAAATCGCATCCCCCAAGCTCCCCCTAATCTGCCAGCGCCTGCGCGCATCCCGACGGAGGGCACTCGATGCATAACTACTACCCGCGCTACAACATCACCGCCCAACGCGCGGGCCGCGATACCTTCCTGACCGCGCATGCCCCATCCGAAAGCCCGCTAAGCCTCGCCGCCGAAAAGACCGCGCAGCTCAATGCGTTGTTGTCGGTTGCCATCGAGAACGCGGCGGGCGGCACCTTCTGCAACCTCACCGAAGAGACCCAGGGCCATCTGCTTTCGCTGGTGACCGTGCTTGCGCACGAAACGCTGGTGTTGAGCGAACTGGCCGCGTTGGATGAGCAGGAGGGCGAGAGCGACGATGGATGATGCCGGTGCGCTGCCGGTCTGTTGACGGGGACCGGCCGGAGCAGCAATCCGCTGGCATCTTGTCTTGATGTCCTGAACCTGAATTCAACGAATTTTGATTCAGGACACCCGGTGCCCTGCCGCGGCTTGAAGCATGCGGAATATTCCCAAATTCACTGCGAACCGGCTGAAAAGCGCTGCGCCATGCCGCTACGGGCCTGGCAAGAGCTAGAATCAGCCATCGGGCCGACCTTACCGCTGCCTTGCCGCGCCCCGCAGAATCGCACAGATCTCCGCGACAAGGGAGCCAATCCACACCTCGAATTCCGCATGCGTCTCACGTTCAAGTGCCTTTCCTGCCTGCTGGCCCTGACTTTCAGCGTACCCGTACCTGCCGCCGCCCCGGCAGTCCCGGCGACCGCAGCAGGTGCCAGGCTGTCTTCCGCCGCGCCGGTCGAAGTGGCCAGCGTGGAGGGCATTACCGAGTACCGGCTCCCCAACGGCCTGCGCATACTGCTGGCGCCCGACGCGGCGCAGCCAGTCACCACCGTGAACATGACTTACCTCGTCGGCAGCCGCCATGAGAACTATGGCGAGACCGGCATGGCGCACTTGCTCGAGC
This sequence comes from Cupriavidus sp. 05T313, assembly GCF_056396665.1. Lineage (NCBI taxonomy): Bacteria > Pseudomonadati > Pseudomonadota > Betaproteobacteria > Burkholderiales > Burkholderiaceae > Cupriavidus > Cupriavidus sp. 05T313. The sequence goes on from NZ_JBFTLX010000051.1 coordinate 16,716, forward strand.
ACCTGCTGTTCAAGGGCACGCCAGCGCTGCCGGGCAACACCATCGCGCAGGAACTCACGCGCCGCGGCATGCAGTTCAACGGCACGACTGCCTTCGACCGCACCAACTACTACGAGAGCTTCACCGCCAGCGATGAGAATCTCGACTGGGCGCTGAAGATGGAAGCGGACCGCATGGTCAACAGCTTCGTCGCCCGCGAGGCCCTCGACAGCGAGATGACGGTGGTGCGCAATGAGATGGAGCGCGCCGAGAACAACCCCGGCAGCGTGCTGATGCAGCAGATGCGCTCGGCCGCCTATCGCTGGCACAACTATGGCAAGGCGCCGATCGGCGCGCGCAGCGACGTGGAGCATGTCGCCATCGGCAACCTGCAGGACTTCTACCGCCGCTATTACCAGCCCGACAACGCGGTGCTGGTGGTGGCCGGCAAGTTCGACGTAGCCGCCACGCTGGCGCGCATCGGCACGCACTTCGGCGCGATCCCGCGCCCGGCGCGCACGCTGCCGGCGCAGTACACCGTGGAGCCGCCGCAGGAAGGCGCGCGCGAGATCACGCTGCGCCGCGTCGGTGACTCGCAAGTGGTGGCCGTGCAGTACCACATTGCCCCCGGCGCCCATCCGGATGCGGTGGCCATGCAGTTGCTGGCGGACATCCTCTCGGATGGCTCCGGCGGCCGCCTGTACAAGGCGCTGGTGGAAAGCGGCAAGGCCAGCTGGCAGTTCGGCTCGGTATCGTCAATGAAGGATCCCGGCTCGGTCCTGTTCGGCGCCGGGCTGAGCAAGTCGAAGGATCTCGAAGTGGCGCGGCAGACGCTGGTGGCGCAGGTCGAGGGCTTCGCCGAGCGGCCGGTCACCGAGGTGGAACTGGAGCGTGCCCGCACCCGCATGCTCAACGGCTACGAGCGCCTGCTGGAAAACCCCTCCGGCTATGCCGTGGCCCTGTCCGAGGCGATTGCCAAGGGCGACTGGCGCCTGCTGCTGATCGCGCGCCAGCAGGCCGAGCGCGTGACGCTGGCCGACCTGCAGCGGGTGGCGCAGAACTACCTGCGCGCCAGCAACCGCACGCTGGGACGCTTCGTGCCGCTCGACATGCCCGGGGACAAGCCAGCCGAGACGCCTGCGTCGGCCAGCGTGCCCGCCGCTCCGGATATCGCCGCGCTGGTGGCCGCCTACCAGGCCAAGCCAGCCAAGGCCGCGGTGCCGGCGTTCGACCCGAGCCCGGACAATATCGAGGCCCATACGCTGCGCGGCAAGCTGGCCAACGGCATGCAGTTCGCCTTGCTGCCCAAGCCCAGCCGCGGGCAGACCGTCAATGGCATGCTGATCCTGCGCATGGGCGACGTGAACAGCCTGCAGGGCCTGGACGCGGCCGGCAGCCTGACCGCCGCCATGCTGATGCGCGGCACCCTTCGCCTGGAACGGCAGCAGATCGCCGACCGGCTGAATGCGCTCAGGGCAGTGGTGTCGATCCAGGGCGACGCCGAATCGGTCAACGTTCGTTTCGAGGCGCGGCGGGAAACACTTGCCGAGACGCTGGCGCTGCTGCGCGAGATCTTGCGCGAACCCAGCCTGCCAGCCGCCGAGTTCGAGACGCTGCGTGCCAACGCCATTGCCGGCGTCGAAAGCGGGCTGAGCCAGCCCGAAACGGTTGCATCGAATGCGCTCGGCCGCCACAGCAATCCCTACGAGCTGGGGGACCCGCGTTATGTGCCCACGACGCAAGAGAATATTGCAGCACTCAGACAGCTGCGGCTGGCCGACTTGCGCTACTTTCACACGCGCTTCTATGGCGCCAGCCACGGACAGGCGGTGCTGGTCGGGGACTTCGACCGCGAGGCGGCTCAGGCGCAGCTGGCTACCCTGTTCGGCGACTGGGAGGCGCAGGCGCCCTATGCGCGTGTCGACCGCCCCTTCGTACCGCTCGCGCCCGCCCGCCTGACCCGGGAGACACCTGGTAAGGCCAATGCCATCTACCTGGCCGCCCTGCCGATCGAGCTGACCAGCAATTCCCCGGATTATCCGGCCCTGGTCATTGCCAATCGCGTGTTCGGCGGCAACGCGCTCAAGGGCCGGCTTGCGGATCGGCTACGCCAACGCGACGGCATCAGTTACAGTGTCGGCAGTTTCGTGCAAGTGGGCGCGCTCGACACCAACGGCAGGTTTGGCATGCAAGCGCTTTATGCGCCGCAGAACCTGGATAGACTCAAGCGCGGCGTCGAAGAGGAAATGTCCCGCCTTACGGATACCGGGATTACGCCGGAGGAGTTGGCGCAAGCCAGGAGCGGCCTGCTGCAGCTAGGCACGCTTTCCCGCACCAGCGATTCGGCACTGGCCGGCGCGCTGGCCAACCAGCTATTCCTGGGGCGCACGATGCGCTTTGTCACGGAATATGAGCAAGCTATCGCCACGGCGACCGTCGAACAGGTCAACGCGGTAATCCGCAGGTACCTGGACCCGGCGCGGGTGGTGCATGTCTATGCGGGCGATTTTTCTGTCACGGCAGCGCAAAATGCCGGAGCGACCATAAAGGCGGATAGTGCGGCCACCGAGACCACACCCGCCCCCTAAAAGGGCCAGACTGGAGGAAAATAGCGGTACCGCGGGGCGGCGGAAGACGCCGCCGGCGCGGTAGCCCAAGAGTAGTCCAAAGGGCCGGGGGGCAACCCCTTGCCGCAATGACGCGTTGACTGTATATTCGTACAGTATAAGACGATATAAGAGGTGTGGATGTCAATAGTGCGAGCTAGCAGCAAAGCAGAAGCGCTTCGGCTTCTCGCATCGAAAGATGTGCTGGCGCTTGAGCTGGACTATGAAACCGGATGGCAGGACGCCGTCGAACTCGGCCGGCTCGGAGAAAAGCGCGGCATCAAAGTGCAATACCGCGGACAGGAAAGCATTGCTGTCCATTCGCGCGAAGCCCTGATCGAGGGCCTGGCCAAAACCAAGACCACCTTCCGGCAGCGCAACCTGTATTGCCAGTTCGATCTCGGCACGCTGGCCGATCATGAACTGCTTGATCTCGAAGCCAAGGCGACCCGACTGGGCGACTACATCCTGGCAGGTCATCTGCTAAGGGATGTGGACGGAGTCTGGCCGCAAGAAGCACAAGAAACGCAAGAACCCACGCAATAAGGCGGCAAGTGGTAGCAAGAGGCGCTATCCACGTCGAAAACAGCCGTCCAGGCCAGGCGCCTCGCAACTGAAGCGGCTTAGCGGCGCTTGCCCAGCCGCGCGATGCGGCCAGCATCGTTTATGTGCGGCGATGCTCCCCGCGCACCGGACGCCTCCCGGTCCAATCCAGGCGATACGCCGTTCTTCACAGGCATCGCACCCCTCCCCCGGCTCCCTCCACGCTTGGCCCCAGGCCGGTTGCGGATCGGCCGTCACGGACTGGGTTGCTGCGCACTCGGGCCAGCGAAAGCTTCAACCGCCTGCACGCCAGGCAATTGGTGTAACTGCCCAGCGTGCGGCAGGTCTTTGACTTCCTGATGCTCAGGCAGGTGCTGTCCACCACGCAGTTCCCGGCCTGACGGCGGCCCGGCAGTTCGGCGCAAGCGCACTACACTGGAATCCTGCGTGCCGATCTCGCACCACGGCTCTTCACGTGGGGCGGCATGCCGAAAGGAAGAGACAAATCATGACTGACCTGTCCGCCCCCCTTCTCGACGCACCGCCGAGCGCCGAGGAAAAGCGCAAGCGCATTTACGCCATCGTCGCCGCCTCATCCGGCAATCTCGTCGAGTGGTTCGACTTCTACGTCTACGCGTTCTGCGCCATTTATTTCGCGGGATCCTTCTTCCCCAAATCCGACCCGACGGCGCAGCTGCTGAATACCGCGGGCGTGTTTGCCGCGGGTTTCCTGATGCGGCCGATCGGCGGGTGGCTTTTTGGCCGTATCGCGGACAGGCATGGCCGCAAGAACTCGCTGCTGATCTCGGTGACGATGATGTGCTGCGGCTCGCTGATGATCGCCAGCCTGCCCACCTACAACAGCATCGGAGCCTGGGCGCCCGCGCTCCTGCTGATGGCACGGCTGTTGCAGGGGCTCTCGGTGGGCGGCGAGTACGGGACCACCGCCACATATATGAGCGAGGTGGCGCTCAAGGGCCAGCGCGGTTTTTTCTCGTCGTTCCAGTACGTCACGCTGATCGGCGGCCAGTTGCTGGCGGTGCTCGTGGTGGTGGTGCTGCAGCAGTTTCTCGACGAGCAGGAACTCAAGGCCTGGGGCTGGCGCATTCCGTTCGTGATCGGCGCCGTCACGGCAGTGGTGGCGCTCTTCCTGCGCCGCACCCTGCACGAAACCACCTCTGCCGCCACCCGCGCGAGCAAGGAGGCCGGCACCCTGACCGAGCTGTTCCGCAATCACAAGGCGGCCTTCTTCACGGTGCTCGGCTACACCGCGGGCGGCTCGCTGATCTTCTACACGTTCACCACGTATATGCAGAAGTACCTGGTGAACAGCGCCGGCATGTCGATCAAGACCGCCAGCTACGTGATGACCGGCTGCCTGTTTTTCTACATGTGCATGCAGCCGTTGTTCGGCGCGCTCTCCGACCGCATCGGGCGGCGCAACAATATGCTGCTGTTCGGCGCGCTGGGAGCGCTGGCTACCGTACCGATCCTCACGGCGCTGGGCGGCGTCCACAGTCCCTTCGTCGCCTTCGTGCTGATTTCCCTGGCGCTGGCCATCGTCAGCCTGTACACGTCCATCAGCGGCATCGTCAAGGCCGAGATGTTCCCGACGGAGATCCGGGCGCTGGGCGTGGGCCTGGCCTATGCCGTGGCGAACGCGGTCTTCGGCGGCTCCGCCGAATACGTCGCGCTGGACCTGAAATCCCTGGGCCACGAATCGAGCTTCTACTGGTACGTGACGGTGATGATGGTGATCGTGTTCATGGTCAGCTTCCGCCTGCCGCGGCAGGCCAAGTACCTGCATCACGAACACTGACGCCGGCGCCCGGCCGGGGGTGGCCTGGGTTAGCGGGGAAAGGCTGCGCACTGGTACGCGCCGGTCCGCGCAGCAAGATGCCTGGGGCCCACGGCCAGCTCGATGCTGGCGCCGTCGTCGAGCCGCAACGTCTGTGGCGCCGCGCGCAAGCCCTTCGCGCCGTCGAGGCCCTCGCCCCACAGCCCGAATGCCGTCTCGCTGGCCCAGGTGCCGAGCGTGATACCGTCGCGCCGCAAGGTCAGCCGGGCCCTGCGGGAGGTATAGGACAACCAGCGCCGCGCCACATGATGCACCGGCAGGCAGAGACGTTCGGCCAGCCCGGCCAGCACATCCAGGTCCACCGCGCCGGGCAATGCCAGGCGGAAGGCATTGAGCGGCATCAGCAACCGGCTCGCAAAGGCGTAGGCCAGGCCGCCAGCGGAGTCATCTTCCGGCATGACCATCACGTCGGCGTTCGCGCACTCCACGTAGTCCATCTCGCTGCCGCCAAGAAGCTGGCGGCCCAGCAGGTAAGCGATCATGAAACGCACATCCGACGCTGCCAGGCGATCGCTGTGGAGGATGGTCCACGCGCCGGTGCCGGTGCGGTAGAGCGCGCCGTCGAAGCTTTGCAGGCGAGCCGGCTGGACCGAGGTCACCGGATCGGCACGGCCCAGCGCGCCGGCCGCGTCCAGCGCCAGGCGGATACAGTCCAGCGGCGCGCCTGACCCACGCGCGGCGCCGGCCATCAGGGCTTCGATAATCGGGTAGCACGGTGCGCCATCGGTCCACGTGCCGTTGCCGGACGAGTGCGGCCGGCGCAGGTGGTCAGTACTGGGAACGGGAAAATTGAAAGCGGCAATTGCCATCGGGGCGGCCTCCGTTGAATACAACAGGACATCGCGTGCGCGCTTCGGTTAGCCCGCGGGCGCAGCGCCATCGCGGCACGAACACTGCCCSGACCCGGCGCGGACACCGGCCGGCGCGCCGCGGGCCGGGGGTCCGCACGCTAACGGCAAGGCTGGCCTTGCGCCCGCCTCGCTTCGCGTCTTCCGGTCAGTCGCGCAGCAGCTGCTTGGCGATGATCAGTTGCTGGATCTGCGTGGTGCCCTCGTAGAGGCGCAGCAGGCGCACATCGCGATAGAAGCGCTCGGCCTTGTACTCGGCGATATAGCCCGCGCCGCCATGGATCTGCACGGCGCGGTCGGCCACGCGGCCCACCATCTCGGTACAGAACATCTTGGTGCAGGAGGCCAGCATGCTGACTTCCGGATCGCTCTTGCCAGGCGTCTTGGCATCGTAGCGCTGGGCGCAGTCGCGCACCATCGACAAGCCGGCATACAGCTCGGTCTGGCTATCGGCCAGCATGGCCTGGATCAGCTGGAAATCGCCGATCGGCTGACCGAACTGCTTGCGCTCCTTGGCATAGGCCACGGCATCGGTAATCAGGCGGTGCGCCATGCCGCAGGCCAGCGCGGAGATATGCAGGCGGCCCCGGTCGAGCACCTTCATGGCGGTCTTGAAGCCCACGCCGGGCACGCCGCCGATGATGTTGGCGGCAGGCACGCGCACGTTTTCCAGCACCACGTCGCAGGTCTTGGTGCCTCGCTGGCCCATCTTCTTGTCCGGCTTGCCAAGCGAGATGCCCGGCGTATTCGCCGGCACGATGAACGAGGAAATGCCCGATGCCCCGGCGCCGCCGGTGCGTGCCATCAGCGTAAAGGCGCCGGCACGCGGGGCGTTGGTGATGAAGCGCTTGGTGCCGTTGATGATGTAGTGATCGCCGTCGAGCTCTGCCTTGGTCTGCAGCGAAGCCGCGTCGGAACCCGCGTTCGGCTCCGTCAGCGCGAACGAGATGACCAGCTCGCCGCTGGCGATCTTGGGCAGATATTCCTGCTTCTGCGCTTCGGTGCCGTCCATCAGGATGCCCTGCGAGCCGATGCCCACATTGGTGCCGAATACCGAGCGGAAAGCGAAAGCGGTATGACCGAGGTCATACACCACGTCGCATTCCTGCGCCATCGACAAACCGATGCCGCCGTAGTTTTCCGGAATGGAGATCCCGAACAGGCCCATCTCCTTCATGTCGGCAACGATATCGGCTGGTACGTCGTCGGTTTCCTCGAGCGTGTCTTCCGCCGGCTTCAGGCGTTCGTCGATGAAACGCTGCACCGACGCGCGCAGCAGCGAAAAGGATTCTGCATCCAGGCTCATGGGGGTCTCCGGTCAAAGCAAACAACGATGTGGCCCACATGGTACGCCGTCACCTGGCTTTGACAATCCCCCCGGTCTTGAACAGAATGGATAACAAATTTTGACAACGGTGGAATATGGCCAAAACGGCGCATTCCTCGCCGCATGGCCGATCCGACTGGTCAGCGCGCTCCCGCTTCGACGGCGAGGTCGGCCAGTTCCTTGGCCCGGTCCGCCGTCATCTGCATCACACAGGCGGACGCATTGACGCCAGCAAGCGTGCCGCCGTCGGGATCGGCCTGGAAATCGCAGTTGGCATCCCTGAACTTCAGCCATGCACGCTGCGCATCAAGCAGCCTGGGCTTCCTGGCGGGCGAAATCGCCTGCTGCAGACGCTTATAAATGGTATTCAGGGTCTTGTCCTGCCGTGCGGTCTCCGCCGCAATGCACTCGTGCATGCCGGCAGTAGTGACATCCGGGCGCTCCATGCAGGCCCCGTACTGTTTCGACAACAGTTTTTCGTCAGCATGCGCGGCAAAGGACGCGGCAAGCAGCAACGCTGAAAGCAGCGCTTTTTTCATATCGAATCTTGGGGGAATTGTTTCCTGGACGCCAATGGCCGCGCACAAGGCGCGGCCATTGGCTTGCCACCATGCCCGGCAAGCGGACAAATGTGGGCAAGCGAGCGCCGGCTRGAGCCAGCGCTTTCAGTCTGCTATTGCGTGATCAGGCTTCTGCGATCAGGAAGCGGGCACGGTTCTTACCCAGCCAGGCCGGTGCGCGGCCACGGCCGGTCCAGGTGGCGCCTGTCTTGGGATCGCGATACTTGGGAGGCAGGCTGGACTTGGGCTTGGCCGCGGCGCCGTTCGCGCTGGCTGCCGGGCGGCCCCGGCGGCGCTTCGGGGCGATATCGTCAGCCGTCAGTTCGTATTCCGCCATGAGCCCCTGGATCTGGGCAATAACGCCCGCCACTTCACTAGCACGCATCTCCGCCAGCTTGGCTTCGAGCGCTTCCTTTTCTGCGATCAGTTGCTTGTAAGTCGCCATTTTGATTCTCCTGGAGCGGTGTTAATTCAATGATAGGGGAAATTTTGCTGGCACAGCCTACCACGTTTGATTAAAGAAAATCCAATCGCGTAAGAAGATGATACATCCGCCCCGAATTGTAGCGAATTGAAAAGCCCGGCGGACACCCACATTGCACCCAGGATCGGCAGCCGGAATGCCCCGTCGAAGCAGACGAATACCTGTGCGCATTGYCGGATTCAAGTAATAGCTTGCGCGGCAAAGGCGGCTCAACAATTTGCTCCCGCACGCTGCTAACGGCATTGACGTGCGCCACGGCGCCGCAATCACCCGCCGGCACTAAGATGCAATAAGACAACTCTGTCCGAAAGGTCTTTGAAAGGACGGTCTTGCAAGTCGTTGGCAAACGCGATGCCCGACTAATCCGAGCGATGTGCGGACATTGTGCAGGCCATGCCAATGTGATAAGGAAGGCTGAACCGGCGAGCACGGGTTTCCGGAAATTGCCAGGCAAAGGCATAGGGTTCGGCCACGATGCTAAGCAGTATCCACTTTCCCATCCAATTCGGGCCGTGCCTCGCCGTCAATCCCACCCTGGAACCGCGCGGAAAGCTGGCGATCGATGATCGTCAAAGCAAGAAATGCCGGGCAATCCGCGCGCCAGAAACACTAGCAAATCGGCGCTGCCGAAGCCTCGCTTATGCATCTGTGGCGACTTTTTTTACCCGGCATTTGCCCAATTCCGGGTTGATTGCGTTTTAGCCTGGAACGCCTGCGGCGTTTGATAGGCAGCGTTCCGGCTTATGGATTCTGGCGCCCGCGCCTTTCCAAAAAGCAGCGCGCGTGCCACGAGATCTGGCTGGCCAGAAATCTTTCAGTTCCATGCCAACCGGACTGGTGGTACCTTGCAAAACGCGCCGCCCCCTTGGGGCATTGGCACAGCCAATTTGGGGAAAACACCATGTCGCATTGCCTGGAGGAAATCCATGAGGCGCAGGTAGTGGCCGCCGGGAAAGCGCAAGGACGCTGGCTCCGCCGCTTCGGCCTGTTTGCCGGCAGCGCAATGGCAGCCGCCCTGCTGACGGCCTGCGCCAGCCTGCCCGAGCCGGCCAGCCGGACGCCATCGCGAGCCCTTGCCGACACCGCCGGCACGCGCCTGGGCAGGGCGCTCGCCCCCGGCCAGGCGCAGCACCCTGGCCAATCGGTCTTCTACCCGCTTTCGTCCGGGCCGGATGCGCTGGTGGCACGCCTGGCGCTGGCGCGCGGCGCCGAGCGCAGCCTGGACCTGCAGTACTACATCTTCGACGGCGACCTCACCGGCAAGACCTTGCTGGCGGCGGTGGTTGCCGCGGCCGACCGCGGCGTGCGGGTGCGCCTGCTGCTCGACGACCTGCACCTGAGCGGGCAGGACCGCGAGTTGGCGGCAATCGACGCCCATCCGAATATCGAGGTGCGGCTGTTCAATCCCTTCGCCAACCGCAGCGCGCGCTGGCTGGAGTTCGCCACTGATTTCCGGCGTCTGGACCGGCGCATGCACAACAAATCAATGACCGCCGATAACCAGCTGACGGTGGTGGGCGGGCGCAATATCGGCGACCCCTATTTCTCCGCCAGTACGGCAACGGRCTTTAGCGACTTCGATGTGCTCGCCGGCGGCCCGGTGGTGCCGCAGGTATCGGCCGTGTTCGATGACTATTGGAATGGCGCGGCGAGCTATCCCGTGGCCAGCCTGATGCCGGCCCCTGCCGATGCGCAAGCCGAGGTGCAGGCCCTGCGCACATACCTGGACGAACATGCGGCCGAGGCCAGGGGCGGCGATTATGCGCGGGAATTGCTCGATTCCGGCATGGCGCAGGCGCTGGAAGGCGGCAAGTTGCCCGCTTACTGGGGGCAGGGCTCCGTGATTGCGGACCAGGCTGTCAAGGTCACGCTTCCGCCCGAAGACAACAGCAGCCACGCCATCCCCAAGCTGGTGCACCTGTTGGATAGCGCCCGGCGGGAGCTGTCACTGGTTTCGCCGTATTTCGTGCCGAACGCATCAGCGGTCGATTGGCTTGCCGGCATGGCGCGCCGCGGGGTGCGCGTCAGTATCCTGACCAACTCCTTCGCGGCCACCGACGTGAGCGCCGTGCACGCCGGCTATGCGCCCACGCGCAAGGCGCTGCTGGCGGCAGGCATCCAGCTTTACGAGCTCAAACCGTCGGCCTATGCGGAGATGGCGCACGAAGGGCACCGCAGCCTGATCAGCAAGAGCCGTGCAAGCCTGCACGCCAAAAGCTATATGGTCGACCGCCGCTTGCTGTTCGTCGGCTCGCTCAACCTGGACCCGCGCTCGGCCCGGCTCAATACCGAGATGGGCGTGGTGGTCGACAACGCGACGCTGTGCACGCAGCTTGGCGCGGCGCTGGACGAAAAGCTGCTTGATGTGGCCTACAAGGTAATGCTGGAACCAGACCCCGCCGGCGGGGAGCCGAAGCTGGTCTGGGTAACGCGCGACAACGGGCTACTGCGGACCTACGACAGTGAACCCGACATGAGTGTCTTCCAGCATTTCGGCCAGGGCCTGCTGCGGCTGCTGCCGCTGCAGGAAGAGTTGTAGCCAGCGTTGTCCTTGGTCCTTGGCTTGCCGGTGACGGCTTGAATCACTGCCCATGGCATTGCTTTAAAGCACGGTCGCGTATTCCAGCGTCTTGGGCGTGGAGGTCAGCGTGCGCGGCGTCTGCCCGACCACGACCGTGTCGTCCAGCCTGAATCCACCAATGCCATAGGCATAGATGCCCGGCTCAGCCGAATACACTTCGTCATCGAGCAGAGGCCGGTGGCAGAAGGCCATATCCTCCGGATACTCGTGATGGATGATGCCGATCGCATGGCCGGTGCGATGGCGAATATAGTCGCCAAAGCCCGCCTGCTCGATCTGTGCCTGTGCGGCGGCATCGATGGCACTCACCGGGTTGCCGGTGCGGGCCGCGGCAATGGCGGCTTCGTTGGCGTTCCGGGCCGCGGTCCATAGCCTGACCTGCTCGTCGCCCGGCCGGCCGCAGAACCATGTCCGCTCGTTTTCGATGGCCAGGCCGTTGAGGCGCGGTATCACGATATTGACCAGCACGTCGCCCTCCTTGATGCGCGCGCCGCAGGAGGCCCCGTCGCCATGGGGCGAAGCCGATGCCGGACCGCTCAGGGTCCAGCAGCGGATCACCTCGAAATGCTCGCCGGGAAAGCGCTCAGCCGCCTCCTGCACGAACAGCGAGGCCATGGCGAAATCCAGTTCCTGCACCAGCCTGCCGGGGCGGATATTTTCCCGGTAGCGATCCTGGACCCAGTCGGAAATCGATCCGATGGCCGCCATCACCGCGAGTTCCTCCGCATGCTTTTGCCAGCGCAGGCTGCGGCATTCCGCCGTGGCGGGCTGCAGCGTCAGCTCGGGCAGCAGCCGGGCAGCGGCGGCCAGCGCGGCACTGCCGCCTTCGACAGCAATGCGCGAGCGCGCCAGGCCAGCCCCTTTAAGGCGCTCGGCGAGCAATTCCGGCACTTGCCCGAGCAAGGGCAGGCGGTGGCTCAGCCTGGGATGCTCGGCGTAATAGCTGATATCGGTAATCCAGACTTTCTCCCGCTCCTGGGAGAACCGCATATGGTTGGTGGACAACTCGTTCATCACCAGGAACGGCGTGCCATTGCGTGGCACCACGGCAAAGACCGGCCGCTCCCAGGGCAATACATCGGTGTGGAAATTGGTCGCGAACTGAAAGAAGTCGCTGCTGGTGAAGATGATCGCATCGGCATGGATGTCGTCCATCAAGGCGAGCATCTTGCGATAGCGGCTGTCCCAGACGGCTTTGGTAAGTATTGGCACGGCAGTATTTCCTTTGGCTGTCTAATCTAGTCGTTGCTCAGGCCGAGTTGCCTGATCAGGGGACCCCATATCCTGCTATCGCGCTGCATCCATTCCTTTACCGCTTCCGGGCTGGATGGCAGCGGCTCGAGCTGAAGCGCATCGAGCCTGGCTTTCACCGAAGCATCGGCAAAGAACTTCCGGGTTTCCGCATTCAGCCGGTCAATGATTATCCTTGGCGTGCCAGCCGGCACTACCAGCGCGTACCAGCCCGGCAAAGGAAAATCCTTGATGCCGAGTTCGGCCAGCGTGGGCACATTGGGTACGCTCGATGCGCGCCGCGTACCGATAACTGCCAGCGGTTGCACCTTGCCGCCATTCGCCTGCACCGCGGCGGTGTTCAGCACATCTGCCATCAATTGCGTCTGGTTTCCCATTACGCTCGTCAGTCCGGCCGCCGCGCCGTTGTATGGCACGTGGGTCAGTTGCAGGCCCAGGCGCTGCTCCAGCATTTCAACGACGAGGTGGGTCGAGTTGCCTTTCCCCGCCGAGGCAAAATTCAATTCCGCCGGCTTCGCCTTTGCCGCTCTCGCCAGATCCTCCAGCGACTTGATCCCTGTGGACGGGCTGGCCACCAGCAGGAATGGCGTATTGACCAGCAGGCTGACGCCGTCGAAATCCTTCTGCGGGTCATAGGGCAATGCCTTGTACATATACGGGTTGAAAGCGAGATAGGAAATGCCCGCCACCATTACCGTATAGCCATCCGGCGCCTGCTTGGCGACGAAGCTGGCCGCCACCACGCCGTTCGCGCCGGCCCGGTTTTCCACCACCACCGGCGCCCCGAGATGGCGCGACATGTAATCGGCCCACAGCCGCCCGACCACATCGGTGCCGCCGCCCGGCGCTTGCGGCACCACCAGGCGCACCGGCTTGGCCGGGTACACCGCATCGGCGTGCGCGGATGCCGCGCCAAACTGCAAACCGGCTATGGCGCCCATCACGAGCGCGCCTGCCACCGCCCTGCTTTTCCATGTCCTCACGCTGCACTCCCGGTTGTCGTCCCAGCCCGCGCCGGGCGTGTCATCGAAGTGAAATCCACGACCGATTATGCATAGCCTATTCATGAATTAATAATGAAATAACTTGAGACTTCCATTAGCATTCGTGCATGACATGGAACCTTGACGACATCCTCTGGGCACGCCGGATGAAGCTGCGCCACCTGGAGGTTTTCCTCACGCTGGTGGAATCCGGCGGCATCACTGCGGCCGCCGAGGCGATGCACATGACGCAGCCCGCGGTCTCTCACTGGCTGAAGGACCTCGAAGATGTGGTGGGCACCGCGCTATTTGTCCGCGGACGACAATTGCAACTGACGCCGGCCGGGGAAGTGCTGCGGCGTCACGCGCTGCGCATGCTGGGCGATGTGCGCCGCGTAAACGATGAACTCGGCACGATCCGCACCGGTCTGGTGGGGCGCCTGCATGTGGGCTCCATCCTCTCCGCCGCGCCGGTGATCCTGCCCAAGGGCATTGCGCGGCTGCAGCGCCAGATGCCGGGCATCTTCATCCATGTGGTCGAGGCCACGCTGGAGACTTTGCTGGAGCGGCTGGGGCGCCGCGAACTGGACCTGATACTGGGCCCGCTCGACATCCGCGCTCATAAGTCCGGCTTCGCCAGCGAGTTGCTGATGGAAGACACCGTGAAGGTGGTGGCAAGCCCGGGCCATGCGATGGCGCGCAAGCGCAAGCCGACCTGGGCGCAGGCGGCGGCCTACGACTGGATCATGCCGCCGGCCGGCACCCTGATGCGCACGCGGCTGGAAGATGCGTTCATGCACGCCGCCACCCCGGTGCCGATGCCGCGCATCGAGACCGCTTCCATCATCACCATCCAGATGCTGCTGCGCGAGTCGCCATACCTGACCGTGCTGTCCGGGTCGGTCGCCGCTCACTATGCCGCGATGGGCCTGCTGGAATGCGTGCGGATGACGCCGGAAGTCGCCTTCAGCGCGCTCGGGATGCTGTGGAACAGGAATGCGGAGAGCCCTGGGCTGAGCCAGCTCGTGCAGTCGTTCAAGGAGGTCGCGCAGTCGCTATAGCGCCAGAGGCCGCGCACGGCGCCGCCCGCCGCAAAAGCTACACTGTCTGCCGTGCCGGCGCCTGCCGGCACGTTTTCACCCGAAGGAACCAACCCGCCACATGGACCTGAACGCCCTGCGCCTTTTCGTGGACATCGTCGACGCCGGCAACCTCTCGGCTGCCGCGCGCAAGCTCAAGATGACCCGCGCCAACGTGAGCTACCACCTGAAGGCCCTTGAAGAAGAACTGGGCGTGCAATTGCTGCGCCGTACCACCCGCCATGTCGAACCCACGCCAGTGGGCGCGGGGCTGTACGAGCACGGCCGCAACATCCTGGGCGAAGTGGCGGCGGCCAACGCGCTGATCAACAGCATGGGCAAGAGCCTGCAAGGCCACGTACGCCTGTCGGTACCCACCGGGCTGGGGCATTCGATGCTGTCGCCGCTGCTGGTGAAGTTCAAGCACCGCTATCCCGACATCACGCTCGACGTGGTGTTCGACAACCGCATCCACAACCTGGTGTCCGAGGATGTGGAAGTGGCGCTGCGCATCATCTCCACGCCACCGGATTCAGTGGTAGCGACCGAGATCGGCGTGGTCGAATGGGTGGTGTGCGGATCGCCAGGCTACCTGGCCACGCAGCCGCCTCCGCGCGAGCTGGCCGATCTCAAGGACCACGCCATCGTCTGCGCCTCGCCCATCGGCCAGAAGCTCAAGGCCTTCGGCACGCGCGGCAATGGCAGCGGCGCCGCACGCGAGCAAGTGTCGCTGGAGCCCACGCTGAGTTCCGAGAACTTCGCCTTCCTGAAGGATGGCGTGATGGGCGATCTCGGCCTGGGCATCTTCCCGCTCTACGCTGTCGGCGCGGAGCTCGACACGGGCGCCTTGCTGCCCGTGCTGGCGGACTACCAGATCAGCGTATTCGGTAGCCGTCTCTATATGCTGACCATGCCGAACCGCTACCAGACCATGGCCACGCGTTACCTGCTGAACTTCCTCAAGACCGAATTGCAGGCTTTGTGGCCCCAGCCGCGCCAGGCCGCCCCCGCGCAAGCGGACGACGAGGCATGACGGCGACGCGAGGCAACGCGGGCAAGGCGGATAGCAGCGCAGCCGGCGGGGGCACGGACTATAGTAGGAAACGCAGGGGCCCGCCCCCGTGGCCGCCGCACGTACAGCGAAGGAGACGCATCATGGCCTTGGCTACCACCCTGGCAAATTGCCTCAACAGCAGGAACAGCCGTTTCGACACCATCCGCCATCCCTACACCCTCAGCAGCATGGCCACTGCAGAGGCTGCGCACGTTCCCGGAGATCGCCTGGCCAAGACCCTGTTGCTGGAGGATGACATCGGCTACGTAGCCGCGGTGATCCCGTCCAGCCACCACCTCAACCTCGCCGCCATCTGCGCGCAAACCGGGCGCACGCTGGTACTGGCGCATGAAGACGAAATCCGCGAAGTCTTCAAGGATTGCGATCTCGGCGCCATTCCGCC
>NZ_JBFTLX010000052.1:0-31727 GCF_056396665.1 Cupriavidus sp. 05T313
GGCCATAACGAGCCTGCCCGCGCCGCAGGTGACGCCGCGCAGCCAGCATCTGGCGTTTGAGGAGCCGGCGGGCGGCGACGACGTGGATATCCCGGGTGCYGACTTCATCCTCTCCATCGGCCGTGGCGTGGGCGAGGAAGACAACGTCGAGCAGTTCAAGGAACTCTCCGACTCGGTGGGCGCCACGCTCGGCTGCTCCCGGCCCATCGCGGATTCGGGCTGGCTGCCGAAATCTCGCCAGGTCGGCCAGTCCGGCAAGACCGCGGCCAACTGCAAGCTCTACGTGGCGATGGGCATCTCGGGCTCGGTCCAGCATATGGCCGGCATGAAGCACGTGGACACCATCGTGGCGGTCAATACCGATCCGGAGGCCTCCATCTTCACTATCGCCAAGTACGGCATCGTGGGCGATATCTTCGATATCGGCAAGGAACTGCAAAACCACTTCTGATCGCGTTCCGGCACCGCCCTCGCGCGATTGCCGCCTTTTCCTTGTCGAAGGTGAACCATGAAATTGTCGCAATCCTGGGCCAGGGTGGTAGCTTCGGGCTGTTTTCTGGCGGGCGGGGCGGGCGCGGTGTCTTGCGCGTTCGCGCAGGAAGAACCGAAACCGCCCGCCAGTCCCCATACCGTGAGCGCGAACGTCGCGCTCATGAGCAACTATGTATTCCGCGGCATCACGTATACGCAGGACCGTCCGGCGCTCCAGGGCGGCTTCGACTATGCCCATGAGAGCGGCCTGTATGCCGGCATCTGGGGCACCAATGTCAGCAGCAAGGCGATCAACGGCGCCAGCCTGGAGCTGGATCTGTACGGAGGCTATGCCAGGTCGTTCGGCGACTGGCGCTTCGATGTCGGCCTGCTGCAGTTCTACTATCCGGAAAACCCCAAGCTGCCGGACTCGGACGAAAAATACAACACGCTGGAACTGTATGGCGCCGTCGGCTGGAAAATCCTGACGCTGAAGTACTCGCGCACGCTGACCAATTTCTTCGGCTACGACAGCGCGTCGATGGGCACGGGCAAAGGCAATTCGCATGGCAGCGGCTACCTGGAGCTGAACGCGGACGTGCCGCTGCCGTGGGACGTCACGCTGGGGCTGCACGTGGGCCGCCAATGGGTGCGCAACTACGGCGATTTCAACTATACGGACTGGCGCGCCGCGCTTAGCAAGACCTTTGGCGAGGGCTGGATCGTCTCGTTTGCCTATACGGGGACCAATGCCGACCGCGCGCTGTGGGTGGTGGACGGCAAGAAGATTGGCACCGCGCACTGGATCCTGGGCCTGAAGAAAACCTTCTGATGCCATGCCTGGCACTGGCGCCGGTGGCCGCCTAAGCTTCCACCCCGATGGGCTCCGCGAGCCCGACCCGATGCTGGAAGCGGCCCTGGCCGCCGGCGCCATCGGGTTCTCCCGCCGCCGCTACCGGGATGCCGTGCCTGGCGGCGATCCGCAGCAGGCGCGCCAGGCGGCTCGTATCCGCGGCGCCGGCATCCATCCGGATGCGCCAGAAATCCGCAAGCAGCGTCCAGTCGGGCAAGGACGGGCCATCGTGCGCGGTGGCCGGGGTCAGGTCGACGCCCACGCGGACACCATCGCGGCGCAAGCCGGCAAGGGTGACATCGAGTTCGGCAAGGCCGCGATCCGCGAATTGCGGGAGGAGCACGTCGATACGGGCGAGGGTCGCTTTGTCGCCGATGGCCCGCAATGCGCCCTGCAGGCCCCGCAGCACCATGGCGTCGAGCGGCACCGCGTCAAGGCACAGGCAAAGCCGTTGCTGTGGTTCGAGCAACGGGTAGGCCTGGTCGAAGATGGCGAGCAGGTAGCGTTCTGCCAACTGGTCCAGTGTGCCGGCCTGGGCCGCATACAGGAACAGATGCGCGGCCGGGATGGCGCCGGAGCGCGTGCTGTGCCAGCATGCCGATCCCTCCGCCCAGCGCGGGCCGTCGCCAAGCGGTATGACCTGCGCCAGGCTCACCTGAAGCCCATGCGAGCTGAACGCGCGCGCGAATTCGCCGAGGGAGCGGCGCCAGGCCTGTGCCGTGCGCCGGGCCGTTTCCCCCGCGAAGGCGTAGCGCACCGTGCCATTGGCGCTTTGCCATTGCGCCGAATACACGGCGCGCAAGGCGTCGCGCAGCAGGGAACGGGCATCGGGCTGGTTGGCGATCCGGATCGCGATGCCGAGCCTGGCATTGATGGAGGCGGAGATGCCGTCGATCTCGAACGGCGTGTCCAGCATGGCGGCGATCGTGTCCACCAGCGTCAATGCGGAGATCACCGCGGCGAGCCGGCGCTCGTTCTGCGTGCGTCCCGCAAAGCGGGCAGGGTCGAGAGCCGGGCTTCCCTCGCTGGCCGGCGCCTGCAAGACGAGAATCGCAAACTCGTCGCCGCCACTGCGTCCCGCCGAGATGCCCGGGCCGCAACAGGTGGCCAGGCGCTCGCCCAGGCGGGCCAGCAACTGGTCGCCAAAGGCGCGGCCATGCCGTTCGTTGATCCGTTTCAGGTTGTCCACATCCAGGCAGAGCAGCATGAAGGGCGCGCCGTACCGCAGGGCGAGATCGATGCGGTCGAGCAGCAGGGCGCGGCTCTTGAGGCCGGTCAGCCGGTCGTGCAGCGGCTCGCGCTCGGCGCGCTCCTCGTCGCGTTTCTGGCTGCTGATGTCGGAGATGAATCCTTCGATGGCCAGCAGCGTGCCGTTGCCGGCGAAGATGCCGCGGCTGCGCTCGCTGACCCATTTCTCCTGCCCCGCGTGGGTGCGGATGCGGTAGCGCAGGTGGAATGCCCTGTGCTGCGCCAGCTGGCTCTGCACGTAGTCCCACACATAAGCGCGGTCGTCGGGATGGATCAGCTCGTCGTAGGACGGGTGGTTGAGCAGGTCCACCGCCTCCATGCCGGTCAGTTCGAAGCAGCCATCGCTGACGAACTCCATGGTCCAGCGCCGGTCGTTGCGGCAGCGGAACGCCATTCCGGGCAGGTGGTCCAGCAGGGTCGACAGACTGCGGTCGCGCGCGCGCAGCACATCCTCCGCGCGCTTGCGGGACTGGATGTCGGTCATCATGCCGGTGGTGCCGGTTACCCGGCCGTGGCCGTCGAAGCGGGGCCGCAGCCGCACCTCCATCCAGCGCGGCCGCCCGTCGTGGCAGATCAGGCGCGTCTCGTAGCGGCACGCATCGCTGTTCTGGGAGAGGATTGTGAGAAACTGTTCGCGGTTGAGCGCTTGCTCATCGGGATGGACATAACGAAACACGGGAGTGTGCAGGCAAAGGTGCACATCCAGCATGGTGACGGACTTCCACGCATGATTCAGGAAATGGAATGTGGCATCGGCATCGGTCTCGAACACGATGTCCTCGATCCCGTCGACCAGGGCACGATAGTCGTGATGCAGCGGAATCGGCCCGACACTCGGGCGATGCGTGCCGGGGTCGGCCAGTCTGGCGGGCAGGCGCCGGTTGGTGGCGGTTGCCACCGATACCAGCACCAGCGCTGCGCCGAGACAGCCCACGGCAAGCGGTGTACTGCTGGGCAGCCAGCCCATGGTGGCGCCAATGGCATAGCCGCAGGCGGCGGCCGCGCCGCTCAGATACAGCCACACGGCCAGCATGATGCTCCCCCTCACGCTAATCCCTCTCGTCTCCCTATTATTATTTCCCGGCGTTCGCTTGTTGACTTGCATGCGATCGGTCCGGGACTGAATGCGCGTTGCGACCCAAGGTGATCCGATGAATAGCAATCCCGTGCCTGCCAGACGCGCCTCGCCATCATACTTGCTTTTTTTCGCTCAGCAACACCATCGCGCGCGTCCCTGGATGGTGGTGATGACGGTCGCCGCGCTGGCCGCGCTGGCACTGATGGTGCAGCCCGTGCTGACGGCTGCGTGGTCCAGCGAGGCGGTGCGGTTCATGACCAAGGCGGCCGAATTGCGGCAGCGCGGCAGCGGTTTCGCGCGCGGCAACGAAGCCAATGGCGAAGCACGGCAATGGCTGGTGGAAGCGCGGGCATTGCTGGCCGACCCGCCGTTCGGCTCCGCGCTCGCCGAGGTGGAACAGCCGGGCGCGTCAGGGACGGTGACGGGCGCCATGCCGCTGCTCGAGCAGGCTGCCGTCGATGTATCGGAGGCGCTGCAGCGCCACCTGCGGGTCGATATCGCGGTGCGCATTGCCTTGCTGATCGTTGCCGCCGGCGGCTTGCTGGTTGGCCTGCGGCTGCGGCGCTATGCGGGCGAGGCGCGGGCCGGCATGGGTGCGGCGAATGCGGCCGATGCCCACCCGCAGGACCGCTGGCTGACCCTGCTCGACCAGGTCATGACAGCGCTGTCGGGCGAATCGCTTGGCCCGCAAGCCTTGCGCAATGTCTGCGGCGCGGTGGCCGATAGCCTGGCGGCGCGGGCATGCGGCATCTGCCTCGATGACGAGACCAGCGAAGCGCTGCAACTGCCGGCCGTGGTGCACGTGGGCGAACTCGGCTGGGCACAGGTGGAGCGCGTGCGCACGCTGGTGGTGGCCGGCCCGCATATGCTGTTCGATATGTCCGAGCATGGCGCACCGGCGCAGGATGGCGAGGCAGGGATGGCGGTGCCAATCAGCGACGGCAAGGTGCGCTACGGCCACCTGTTCCTCGTGTTCGGGACGGTGCGGGAATGCCAGTCGCAAGGCAGCCAGATCGGCGAAGCGGTCGGCAGGCATCTGGCGCTGGCCATCGGCGGTTTCCGGCGCATGCAGGAGGGGAGGCGGGTGGCGCTGATCGAGGAGCGCGCGGCGATGGCACGCGAGTTGCACGACTCGCTGGCGCAATCGCYGTCGTATATGAAGATCCAGGTCAGCCGGCTGCAGACCCTGTCGGAGCGGGGCGACGGGCGCGAAGAACTGGTATCGACGGCGGAAGAGCTGCGCGACGGATTGAATGGCGCCTACCGCAAGCTGCGTGAACTGATCACGACATTCCGCACGCAGATCAATTCGCAAGGCCTTTCCGCCGCGCTGGAAGAGGCCCTGGAAGAGTACGGCGCCCGCAGCAGCGTGGCCATGACGCTGGACAACCGGCTAAAGCACTGCCGGCTGACCGCCAACGAAGAATTCCATATCGTGCAGATCGTGCGCGAAGCCCTCTCCAATGTCGTGCGCCACGCGGGGGCCTCGCAGGCTACTGTCCGGTTGCTGCCCGCGGAGAATGGCGCGATGGCGATCACCATCGAGGATGACGGRCTTGGCTTCGAGCCTGCGGCGGATGCGCGCAACCAGTATGGCACCGCCATCATGCGGGAGCGGGCCTTGAGCCTTGACGGTGCCCTGGCCATCACACCCCGGCCGGGCGGCGGATGTTGCGTTGCGGTGCGCTTTCGCCCGGTGGGGCAGCCCGACTGGTAGGAACGGCGTGCAATGGGGGAAACCCTGAACGACGCGCCATCGTTGCTGGATGCCGTGTAACATTTCCGCTACCCCTGCAAATAGCAGCCGCCGATACAGGCGACGATACGGCCCGAGGCGGGACGAAGTACAGACCGCCGTGGCCGCGCAGAAAAAAAATGAAACGGAGACAACTGGCCATGGAGACGAGCAATACGGTGCTGCTCATCGACGATCACGCCCTGTTCCGCAAAGGCCTGGCGCAACTCATCGGCATGGATAAGGATTTTCGCGTGGTCGGCGAGGCCGCCTCCGGCGCGGAGGGCGTTGAGATGGCCGTGCGCATGCAACCCAATGTGATTCTGATTGACCTCAATATGCCGGGCATGAGCGGCATCGAGACGATCGGCGCGTTGCGGGAGAAGCAGGTGGATGCGCGATTTATCATGCTGACGGTATCGGATAACGATCGCGATGTCGTGTCGGCGCTGCGGGCCGGAGCGCATGGCTATTTGCTCAAGGATATGGAGCCGGAGGACTTGTGTGATTGCCTGCGCAGGGCTGCTAATGGAGCCTCGGTGTTGAGTGAGTCGGTTACTGGTAGTTTGATGCAGGTGGTGGCGACGAATCAACGGGTTCCTGCCGCGCAGGCTGACCTGACTTCCCGGGAATCGGAGGTGCTGGATTTTCTGGCCGAGGGATTGTGTAACAAGACGATTGCCCGGCAATTGGGGATTAGCGTGGGGACGGTCAAGGTGCATGTTAAACATGTGCTTTCCAAGCTCAATTTGCATTCGCGGCTGGAGGCCGTGGTTTGGCGTCATGAGCATCAGAAGCGGCATTGAGTGGGCGGGGTCTTCGTGCTTTAGCGGCTGACGCGGCTGTACGTAGTTGGCCCAGCTGGCGGCAGCGTTGCACCRCCGTATCTCGCCCCGGGGGGCAGGCCAGGGATACGACGTGGGCAAGAAGGTCAAAGGTCGCAAGGGCGCCAGATGCCACCCCACCTCGGCGAGATTTCCACCCCGGAACTCCCCGCCCTCATGCCTCTTTGTAGGTATCTCCCCTTTGGATTATTGTCTGTCCTGCCTCCGCCTTCCAATAATCCTGCCTATGTCTTCCCGATGACTTGAAGACAAAGAAGACAAAAAGCAGGAGACAGGCGCGCATCCCGACGCGCTTACCACAGGAGGATCCATGACAACCGTCGGCCAAGCGAAGGTGGCATTCCGTGCCCGCAGTATCCGTTGGGGCTTTATCTGGGCGCTATGGTGCGCGGTCTTGTGGGGCGCGTGGTATGTACCTGGCGCTGCGGTCTGGAAGGAGGCGCCGTTCGCCACCATGGATATGGCGAACCCCCGCCAGTTCCTGACCGCGGCGGCGGTCATTACCACGTTCAACGCCTTCTCGGTATTGCTCTTCCTGTTCCTGTGGCTGATCGTGCTGGGCAAATTCCAGGACTTCGGCCGCACGCTGGTGCGCGTGCGGCGCATCTCCAAGTGGTACTTCGCCGCCGCGATATTCGGCGGGCCGATGGCGATCTTCGGCTCCTTCCTTGCCATGGGCTATGTGGGCGCGGTGTTCGCCGCCATCGCCGGACTGCTTTACCCGATCATCGGCGCCAGCATCGCACGCATCTGGTACAACGAGAAAATCACGATGCGTGCCGCGCTCGGCATCCTGGTGATCGTCGGCGGCGGTATCGCTATCTATGCGCCGGGCATCCTGGGCGAACTCTCCGGCGCGTCAACCCGGCACACGTCATGGTTGGGCTACCTCGGCGGCGCGATGGCGGCGATCGGCTGGGGCGTGGAGGGCGCGCTGGCGGGCCGCGCGCTCGATGTCACCGATCCGGATTGCGGCATCACCGTGCGTTTCACCGCGGAATCCATCTACTGGCTGTGCCTGGTTCTGCCGGCGCTGGCGCTGTTCGGCGATGTCGATGTCATCCACCTGATCATCCAGACCTGGAATCTCAAGGCCATCACATGGCTGCTGCTGGCGGGCATCACCTTCGGCTTCTGCTATGTGTCCTGGTACAAGTCTTTCCCGCTCATCGGCGTGGGCCGGGGGCAGGCCATTGCCGCGCTGTACGGCGCGTTCGCGGTGGTATTCCTGGCTGCCTTCACCCTGCAGTTTCCGGCGTGGAATTTCCTGCTGGGACTCGCGATGGTGGTGTCGGGCGCCTTCCTGATGTACACGGAGAAGAGCGATGTCCTCGAAGTGGTCCGCTCGCTGTAAGCGAGGCGGTATTTTCCCCGAACCGGAGATGACAAGTGGCGAAAGTGCATATCAAGGGCTTCATCCTGCAGCAGATCGCCGGTACCGACGGCATGTGGGACAGCGATATCGCGGCGTCGGTCTGCGAGGAGTACGGCAAGCAAGGGCCATACTGGATTGGCTCCGTGCGCGTTATCCTGACGGACCTGTACTCGGGCGGGCTGGTGACCAGCGTCGAGGAGAAATTCGATGCTTACGCCGACAAGATGCGATTCCGCTTCCGGCTGAGCGACTTCGGCCGCCAGCGGATGCTGGATACCGGATTGCTTTAAGGCCCGCACCGCGGACCATCGACAACTCAACTGGGAGACTGCCATGTCGGATTTTTGGGGCTATCCGGGCGCGGACGTGATCGCGATCGTTGTGATAACGGCGCTCAGCCTGACCGCGCTGTATCACGCGCGGACCTTTGTTACCAAGATCTAGTGCCCTGAACCGCTGAATCGTCAGGGATCGAGCCTGGCAACATACCGCCAGGCCTCGACGATGCTGTCCGCCGCGCGATCGATGTCGTCGTCCCCGGTAGGCCAGGAGATGACCGACAGGCGCATGACTTCGCGGCCCTTCCAGCAGGCGCCGCCGACATAGCAGTCGCCTGCCGATTGCACGCGAGCCACCACATGCCGGGTCAGGCGATCGGCGGTGGCATCGTCCTGTCCCGCACCGAAGCTGACGATAACCTGGTTGAGCGATACCCGGTTCAGCACGGTGATGCCCGCTTCCTCCTCCAGCCGCTCAGCCATGCGGCGCGCCAGCCTGCAATGGCGCGCCACCATGTCGGCGATGCCCGCGCGGCCAAGGTGGCGGAGCATGGCCCAGGTGGCGAAGCCGCGCGCGCGGCGGGAGAGTTCCGGCACGTATTGCGACGGGTCGCGCTCATCGCCGGCCGCGTGGGGCAGGTAGCTGGCGGCGGCCGTCAGCGCACGCCGATGGGCGTCCGGGTGCGCGACGATGGCATAGCCGCTGTCATACGGGGTCTGCAGCCATTTGTGCCCGTCGGTCGCCCAGGAGTCCGCGGCTTCGAGACCGGCGGCGAGCGCCGCCGTCTCGGGGCAAGCCCTGGCCCACAGGCCGAAGGCGCCATCCACATGCAGCCACGCACCGCGTGCGCGGATATCCGCCAGCATTTCCTGCACCGGGTCGAACGCACCGGTATTGATCTGGCCGGCCTGCGCGATCACGATGGCGGGGCCCTCGCAGGCTGCCAGCGCGGCACGGAAGGGCTCCGCCAGCATGGCGCCGTCGCGGCCGCTCGGCACGCGCTTGATGCGATCCCGCCCGAACCCTAGCAGCCGCAGCGCGGCAAAGACGGTGGTATGTGCTTCGTCGCCGATCAGCACGTGGATTTCAGGGGCGCCGCACAGTCCCTGCGCCTCCACATCCCAGCCGGCCTTTTGCAAGACATGGGTGCGCGCGGCGGCCAGACAAGTGAAGTTCGCCATGGTCGCGCCCGTCACAAAGCCGACGGAAGCGCTGGCAGGCAAGCGCAGGATGTCGAGCAGCCACCTGGCAGCGACGTCTTCCGCCGCCGCGGCGGATGGCGAGCCTTGGTGGTTGGCGCAATTCTGGCCCCAGGCACTGGTGAGCCAGTCGGCGGCCACACCGACCGGATGCGAGGCACCCACCACCCAGCCGAAAAAACGCGGCCCTGTGGTGGGCTGTAACCCGGGCTCCGCCAGCGCGCGCAAGGCATCGATCGTCTGCGCCGCAGGCGTGCCGGCTTCGGGAGTGGGGCTGTCCCATGCCTGGCGGCATGCCGCGTACGAAGCGGCGGGAGGCTGTGTCGCGACCGCTTCCCTGAATCGCTCGGCTGCCTCGGCGGCGCGCTTCAGTACGTCGAGTTCCTTGGTTTGCCTGTGCGACATGCCAGCCTTCTCCCCCGAAGTTATCCCGATCCAATTCGTAAAAGGATGCTACATGAAATCGTCGTGAATCCGGGACTGTCAACTGACCCGCGTCATGCGAGGCCAGCCATGCACCGCAAACAGCGTGCGCCGGGCGGGTGCGCGAACCGGAGTGGTTAGCCACCCGGCCCACGCTCCAGGAGCTTGTACAGGTGGGAGCGGGAGATCCGCAATTGCTCGGCGGCGCGCTTCTTGTTGCCGTTGTGGCGCGCGATGGCGTCAACCACGGCGGCATAGGCGAGCTCGCTCATGCCCGCCGTGGGCTCGCTGGATGACCAGGCAGTGGGTGAGGGGGATGGCGGCCCGCCCGCTTCGCTATCCTCGTGCGGATACGCTTGCGCCAGCGGATGCACGCCGAGCTGACTTTCCATGCTCACTGACTCGCGCGCCGATTCCCCACGTGCAAAATCCGCGACGCCCAGCGTGCGGCCGTCGCAGAACACCAGCGCCTCCTCGATGCGCTGGCGCAACTGGCGCACATTGCCAGGCCAGGGCTGGCCGGCAAGGTGCCGCGCCACCTCGTGATCTATCCTGGGCACGGGCACGTTGTTGCGCTCGCAGAAAGCGCCAACAAAATGCTGCAGCAGGGCGGGAATATCCTCGCGCCGCTGCCGCAGGGCCGGAATGCGCAGCACCACGCCGCTAAGCCGGTAGTACAGGTCAAGGCGGAAGCGCCCGGCGTCGATGAGCGAGGGGATATCGCGATTGGTGGCAGAGATCAGGCGGAAGTCCACCCGCTGCGCGCGGCGGCTGCCCAGGCGTTCGACCATGTGGTCCTCCAGCACCCGCAGCAGCTTGACCTGCATCTCCATCGGGATGTCCGCCACTTCGTCGAGGAAAACGGTGCCACCGGCCGCCAGTTCGAGCTTGCCGGCCTGCCCCTGGCGCTGGCTTCCGGTGAAGGCGCCGGGCGCATGGCCGAACAGTTCGGACTCGATCAGCGTGGCGGGCAGGGCCGCCAGGTTGAGGCTGACCAACGGCCGTTCGTTGACCGGCTCCCGCCCGGTCACGTGAATGCCGCGGGCSACCAGTTCCTTGCCGGTGCCGCTTTCGCCCAGGATCAGCACCGGCACATCAAGGCGTGCCACGGTCTGGATCTCCCGGCGCAGGCGCTGCATCGGCGCGCTTTCACCGATCAGGCCAGGGATCGACGGGCCTTCCCGCAGGCCATCCAGCTCGCGCTGGTAACGCGCCACCTGCGAGCGCAACTCGGATAACTCGTTGTGCATGCGCACAATGGCTTCCGGCCCCTTGAACATGATCTGGCCGATGGCCCCAACCACTTTGCCGTCCTGGCGGATGGGGATGCGGTTGACCACGCGGGCGATGCCGTTCATCTGCTGCAACTGCCCGATCTCGGCTTTCCCGCTCGCCACCACCTGCGGCAGCCGTGAGTTCGGGATGACGTTCGCCGCGGGGCGGCCAATGCCTGCGCCGGCGTCCAGGCCCAGGAATCTCTCGTGCACGGGGCTGATAAAGCGTACCCGGCCATCCTGGTCGACCACGGTAATGGCTTGGTATGGGCCAGTCAGGAAGTGGTCGAGGATCGCACCCGCAAAGGGGACAGTGCCAAGGAAGTCAAGCAGCACCGCCTTTGTGTCGGCGCGRTGCAGAAGGATCAGTTGATGGCGACTGTCTTCCAGGCACAGCCCGATGTAGCGGTGAGCGCCGGCCTCAACGGGAAAAAGCCTGCGCCCGTCGGCCAGGTCCGTTGCACGGTCGCAGGCGGATTCCGCCGCGTCCGCAATGGCGGGGTCGGCACAGGCGCCGACCGCCGCCACCCGGCCGCCATCGCGCAAACGCACCAGGGCACCAAGCGCGACGGTTTCGGCTGCTGACCGTGGTGTTGTTGTTGAGGACACAGGCCGTCTCCATGGGTGTCCTCAGTGCGGACACATTCTGTCGTTGTGGCGGACATGATAGCCATGCCCGGGAAATTCTTCAATGAAATCAAGGGCCATGCAAGTGTCTTCAGGTTGGCATGGATAGTGCGTTACTAACGCCAATACATATTCCGCCGGCATCAACGGGAGACAAGCTGTGACCTGGCAGCCTGAAATCGACGAACTGGACTACCGGCGGCGGCTCGCCGCCCGCATGGGTGGCGAAGACAAAGTAGAGCGCCACAAGGCGGCCGGCAAGCTTTCCGTGCGCGAGCGCATCACCGGGATCGCCGACCCGGGGTCGTTCCGCGAGGTCGGCGGGCTGAGCGGCAGTGGCCGCTATGACAGTAACGGGCGGCTGGTGGATCTGGTCCCGTCGAACCTGGTCATGGGCCGGGCGCGCATCGGCGGGCGCCCGGTGGTGCTGGTGGGGGACGACTTCACCGTGCGCGGCGGCGCCAACGATGGCGCAGTGGGGGACAAGCTGATCCACGCCGAGAAGATGGCGCACGACCTGCGCCTGCCGATGGTCCGGCTGGTGGACGGCACCGGCGGTGGCGGCTCGGTGCGCAATATCGAGATCAAGGGCCACACCCTGATCCCCACCATGAAGGTCTGGGAGCACGTGGTGGAGAACATGTCCGTGGTGCCGGTGGTGTCCCTGGCACTGGGATCGGTGGCGGGCATGGGCGCGGCGCGTGTGGCCGCCAGCCACTATTCGGTGATGGTCAGGGAAACCGCGCAACTGTTCAACGCAGGCCCGCCTGTGCTGGCACGCGTCGGCCAGAAGCTGACCAAGAACGAGCTGGGCGGCAGCCACATCCATACCCGCAACGGCGTGGTGGACGATGAGGTCGCCACCGAGCAAGAGGCCTTCGAGTGCGCACGCCGTTTCCTGTCCTACCTGCCGCCCTCGGTCTACGAACTGCCGCCGCGGACCGAGTCGGCCGACGATCCGGCGCGCCGCGACGAATGGCTGCTGTCAGCCATTCCGCGGGACAGCCGTGCCGTCTACAAGATACGCCCGATCGTGCAGGCGCTGGTGGATGCCGATTCCTTTTTCGAGCTCGGCAGGCACTGGGGCTGCGCCATCGTCACGGGCCTGGCCCGGCTGGCCGGGTGGCCGGTGGCCGTCGTCGCCAGCGATCCGTGCTTCTATGGCGGCGGCTGGGACAGCGACACCGCGGAGAAATTCACCCGCTTTGTCGACATGGCGCAGGCCTTCCACCTGCCCGTGGTCAACCTGGTCGATATCGCCGGCTTCCAGGTCGGCCTGGAGACCGAGAAGGCAGGGACCATGCGTTACGGCGTGCGCGCGCTGGCCGCGGTCTACCAGGCGACCGTGCCGTGGTGCTCGGTCATCCTGCGCCGCGCGTACGGCGTGCCGGCAGCCGGCCACCAGCACATGGGGCGGTTCAACTTCCGCTATGCCTGGCCATCGGCCAACTGGGGCTCGCTGGCGATCGAAGGCGGACTCGAAGTCGCCTACAAGGCCGAGATCGAAGGCGCCGACGATCCCGTGCAGAAGCGCGCCGAGATCGAGCAGCGCGTGCGCAGCCTGACCTCGCCGTTCCGCAGCGCCGAGGCGTTCGTCATCGAAGACATCATCGATCCGCGCGATACCCGCACGCTGCTGTGCGAGTTCGCCGATCTGGCGGCACCGCTGCGCGAAGCCGGCATCAGCCGATTTGGCATCCGGCCTTGAGCGCCGCTTCTCCGGATTCTCGATCACAACAATGGAGACGACTGACCAGGCGCCGGCAACGCCCGCGCATGCTCGCTCGCAACCCAACACCCGCCGCCGTGGCCGCAATCGCGGCGCGAGCACGGGGCAATTGGCCGCGCAAGCCAATGACCATCATCTTGCCGCTTCCTGCCGGCGGTATGACCGGCCTGCTGGCTCGGCACTGACATCGAAGTTTGAATGAGGAGACTGAATTGAAAAAACTGTTGATCGCCAATCGAGGAGAGATTGCGTTGCGCGTCCTGCGCGCTGCGCGCGACCTGGATATCGGCACAGTCGCGGTCTATTCGCAAGACGACCTTAGCGCGCGGCACCGCATGCTGGCTGACGAGGCGCGTCCCCTCGATGGGGCGGGCCCGTCGGCCTACATCAACATTGCGGGGATCATCGCCGCAGCGAAGGAATCCGGTTGCGACGCCGTCCACCCCGGCTATGGTTTCCTGAGCGAGCGGGCTGATTTCGCCCAGGCGTGTATTGACGCCGGGATCCGGTTCGTCGGCCCGACGGTCGAGCACCTTGCGCTCTTCGGTGACAAGGGGAGGGCGCTGCGGCTGGCGGCGGAGAGCGACGTTCCCGTCATGCCCGCAACGCGAGGCGGCGCATCTCTCGAGGAAATCACCAGCTTCTTTGATGCGCAAGGCGATGCCGGCGTGGTCATCAAGGCCGTCGGCGGCGGAGGCGGCCGTGGCATGCGCGTGGTCCGGCGGCGCGAGGACCTGGCGGAAGCCTACGCGCGCTGCCGGTCGGAGGCGAGCTCCGCGTTTGGCGTTGACGCGCTGTACGCCGAGCGGCTGGTCAGCCGGGCGCGCCATATCGAAGTGCAGATTGCCGGCGACGGAGCCCAGGTGATCGCCCTCGGCGAGCGAGACTGCACCTTGCAGCGCCGCTTCCAGAAACTGGTGGAGATCGCCCCCAGCCCGGTACTCAGGCCGCAGCTGCGCGAGCAGATCATCAAGGCCGCGCTAAGGCTGGCACGCCGCGTCAACTACCAGAGCCTGGGCACCTTCGAGTTCCTGGTCGAGGAAACCGGGACCGGCGAGCAGAAGGACTTTGTCTTCATCGAGGCCAATCCCCGCTTGCAGGTCGAGCACACCATCACCGAGCAAGTCACCGGGGTCGATCTTGTCGCGCTGCAGATCGGGCTGGCAGCGGGGCGGTCCTTAAGTGATCTTGGCCTGGATCCCGCTTCGCCGCCGCAACCCAGGGGATACGCCATCCAGGTTCGCGTCAACGCGGAAATGACCGACGCGCAGGGCCTGGCACGCCCGGCTCACGGTCGCCTGGAGCGCTTCGACCCGCCTTCGGGTCCTGACGTTCGCGTCGACTCCCACGGCTACACCGGCTATGCGCCGTCGCCCAACTTCGACACCTTGCTGGCAAAGCTGATCGTGAGCAGCGCGGCGCCCGGGTTCGAGGTCGCGGTGCGGCGTCTGCAGCGTAGTCTTGCGGAGTTCCGGATCGTGGGGGTGCCGACCAACCTCAACCTGCTGCGGGCCCTCGCGCAGCGCGACGACTTCCTCACGCAACACGTACACACACGGCACTTCGAAGCGATACTGCCGGAGCTGATGGCCTCGGCGGAGGCCATTGCGGATGCCGAGCGTGCGCAGGAGGCGCTCTTCGCGGGCGCGGGCCGCCCGCCGGCTGCGCATGCGCCACGGTCCCCCGATATTGAGGAGGAGGTGGACGAAGGGTTGGTGGCGATCCGCGCTCCGCTGACAGGCCGGGTGGTGGAGATCTCGGTGCAGGTGGACGATATCGTCAAGCCGGGGCAGACGGTCGCGGTGCTCGACGCCATGAAGATGGAGCACGCGATCGCGGCGGAATGTGGCGGCCGCGTGGTCGACCTGCGACTGGAGAAGGGAGCGCTGGCAGCCGAAGGCCAGATCCTGATCGTGCTCGAGCAGGTCGAGGCCGATGGCGTATCCGTGGATGCCGCCCAGAAGGTCGACCCCCATGCGATCCGTGCGGACCYCCAGCGCGTGCTGGACCGGCATGCGTACCTGGATGACGCCGCGCGTCCCGACGCGGTAGCGAAGCGCCGTTCGCGCGGACAGCGCACGGCCCGTGAGAATGTCGCGGACCTGTGCGACCCGGATACCTTCGTGGAGTATGGCGCGCTGGCGCTTGCGGCGCAGGCCTCCCGGCGCAGCCAGCAGGACCTCATTGCCAACACCCCCGCGGATGGACTGATCACCGGCATCGGCAACATCAACGGAGGACTTGTCGGTCACGACCGGGCGCGCAGTGCGGTGATGGCCTATGACGCCACGGTGCTGGCGGGTACGCAAGGCAAGCGCAACCATATCAAGACCGATCGCATCGTCGAGGTTGCGCTGCGTGATGAACTCCCTCTCTTGCTGTTCGCCGAAGGCGGTGGCGGGCGGCCCGGCGACGTGGACTTTCCTTCGGTGTCCGGCCTGTATCAGCCGTCGTTTGCCGCGTTTGCCGATCTCAACGGGAATGTCCCGGTAGTCGGCATCGTTTCGGGGCGCTGCTTTGCCGGTAATGCGGCCTTCCTGGGCTGTTGCGACGTCATCATTGCTGACCGGTCCGCGAACATCGGCATGGCAGGACCGGCGATGATCGAGGGTGGCGGCCTCGGGGTCTTCAGCCCCGAGGACGTTGGTCCGGCTTCGGTGCAATTTGCCAATGGCGTGGTCGATGTCCTGGTTGAGAACGAGGCGGAAGCCGTGCAGGTGGCGAAGCACTACCTGTCCATGTTCCAGGGGCGCGTGGCGCACTGGAGCGCACCGGATTCCCTGGACTTGCGTCACGTCGTACCCGAGAACCGGTTACGCGTGTACGACACCCGGAAAGCCATCGAGGGGATCGCGGACATCGGCAGTGTGCTGATGCTGCGCAGCGGCTTCGGTGCGGGCATCCACACGGCGCTTGCCCGCGTGGAAGGGCAACCCGTGGGCATCATGGCCAACAACCCATATCACCTCGGGGGCGCCATCGATGCGGATGCCGCCGACAAGGCGGCGCGCTTCATGCAGCTGTGCGATGCGCACGGGCTGCCGATCATTTCGCTGATCGACACCCCCGGGTTCATGGTCGGGCCGGACGTCGAGGCACACGCCCAGGTGCGGCATGTGTCGCGCATGTTCCTCACGGCGGCCAAGCTGCGCGTCGCATTGCTGGCCGTTACGCTGCGCAAAGGCTATGGCCTGGGCGCCATGGCAATGGCGGGTGGTGGCTTCCGGTCAGCGAGCTTCACCATCTCGTGGCCGACCGGCGAGTTCGGTCCGATGGGTCTGGAAGGCGCCGTCAGGCTGGGCTTCAAGAAGGAGCTCGAAGCCGTTCCGGACGGGGCCGAGCGTAAAGCGCTGTTCGAAAAGCTGGTTGCACAGTCCTATGAGCGTGGCCACGCGATCAACACGGCCGCTGCCGTGGAAATTGATGCCGTGATTGACCCTGCCCAGACACGGAAATGGATTGTCCAGGGTATCGCATCCGCCGGCGTTCGAAGCCGCAGGGAGCGCCGCTCGTTCATCGATGCCTGGTGATCGCCATGCATACACAAGAGGGTTCCATGATGAAGAATGGTCCTGACGCGGCGCAACTGGCGTTGAATGGGCTGCGCGTACTGGAGGTCGGCACCGGTCCGGCGCTTGCGTACGCGGGCAAGTTGTTCTCTGACTTCGGCGCCGAAGTGATCAAGGTGGAGAGTCCGGCGGGCGACGCCTGGCGGCAGATGCCGCCCATGGTCTGCATTCCTGGTGCCGCGCAGCCGGAAAGCGCGCTCTTTGCCTGGCTGAATACCAGCAAGCGCAGCGTCACTGCGGATGCCGGAAGCGCCGAGGACAGTGCCTGGCTGGCCCAGCTCGCGCGAACCTGCGATGTGGTCCTGGATGCCCGCGCGCTGACCGAGGGTCCGGTCATCCTTGCCAGGCCTGTCTGGTCCGGCAATACAGCCGAGCGGCAAGGGCACGAGCCGATCGAGGTGGCGCTCACCTGGTTCGGTGAGAGCGGGCCCTACAGTCAGTATGCGGGCGCGGAAGCTGTGTGCCGAGGCCTCGCTGGCGCCGTGCATGGGAGCGGCCCGGTGGAGGGGCCGCCCCACATGCCGCACGACGTGCAGACCGCGGTCGTCGTCGGGCTTGCCGCATTCTCGGCCGCTGTCGCGGCCCTGATCGGACGCGCGCAAGGCAGCCGCCGATACGTGCTAAGTGTGCACGAGGCCATTTTCAGCGTGGTCGAAATGGAAGCGGGCATGGTGCCGGACAAGCGCCACCCGCTTCGGCGCCTCGGCGTCAACCGGTTCTGCGGCACGCATCCGGCTGGCATCTACCAGACCTCGGAGGGGTGGATCGGAATCTTCACGCACACGCTGCCTCAGTGGGTGGCGCTGTGCGAGGCGATCGGGCGCCCCGAGCTGGCCGGCGACCCTCGTTTCGCGAACGGCCAGGAGCGCATGGCCCGGGCGGACGAGATCGACGCGCTGCTCATCCCCGCGTTTCTCACGCGGACGGCCCGGGAGTGGTTCGAGATCCTTGGCGACAAGAAGCATCCGACTGTCATCGTCCCCACCATGGCGGAGTTGCTCAGCCAGGAAGTGCATCGGCGGCGCAACGCATTCGTCCCGGTCGAAGTAGGGGGAGTTTCCTTCGAAGGCCCCGTTGTGCCGCTACGCCTCGATGCGGCCGGGCCGTTGCCGGGCGGATCGGCTCCGGCGAAGGGCGCCCATAACGCCCTCTACCGGACATCCGGCCTGGATCACCACCCCCGTCTGCAGCTCCGGCGAACGTCTGCCGAGCAACTGCCGCTGCGGGGCATTCGTGTTGTCGACCTGACGATGGGCTGGGCGGGCCCCCTGGCGTCGCGAACCCTGGCCGATCTTGGCGCGGAAATCATCAAGGTCGAAAGCACCGGCTACCCGGACTGGTGGCGCGGCGCCAACTTCACTGAAGCGTTCTATCGGGACAGGCTGTACGAGAAGAATTCAAACTTCAACCTGATGAACCGCAACAAGCTGGGCATCACCCTGGACTTGACGCGCCCCGAGGGAAAGCAGTTGCTGCTGCAGTTGGCGGCGCGCGCGGATGCGGTGATCGAAAACTACTCTGCCGAGGTCTTGCCGAAGCTGGGCTTGGACTACGAAGCGCTGCGAGCCGTGAACGAGCGTCTGGTCATGCTGTCGATGCCGGCATTCGGGCTTGGAAACGCGTGGAGCAACACCCGCGCATACGGCGGCACGCTGGAGCAGGCCAGCGGCCTGCCGCTTCATACGGGCCATCCGGAGGGACCGCCGGCCATGACGTCGTACGCCTATGGCGATCCGATAGGCGGCTTGAATGCAGGGGCCGCAATGTTGCTGGCGCTGTTCGTGCAGCAAGCCACCGGTGAAGGCCGACATGTCAACCTGTCACAGGTCGAGGCCATGCTGCCAATGGCTGCGCCGTTCATCCTGGAGCAATCGGTCTCCGGAACGGTCTCGCCTCGCCTGGGTAACCGCCATCCCATGCACGTCCCGCATGGGAGTTTCCGCTGCGCAGGCGATGACGCGTGGATCGTTCTGACTGTCACTGACGCGCAATGGCCTGCCCTGTGCCGTGTGATCGGGAGGGAGGACCTTGCCGCGGATGCGCGGCTTGCCCAGGCGCCAGGGCGTCGCGCGCAGCACGACAGGATCGACGCGGCCATCACGTCCTGGTGCAAGGCCCGGGACCCGGAAGAGGCAATGCGCCTGTTGCAACGGGCGGGCATTGCCGCGGGCGTGGTTCGGCCCATGTCACAGGTGCTGCAGGACGCCCACCTGCACGCACGGGGATTCTGGCGTGGCGTCGAACGTGCCCACAGTGGCATGTACACGGCCAGCACCGCCTGGTTTCGCACTGGAAGCGAGCCCGTGCCGATCCGCAACGCTGCCCCGACCCTGGGAGAACACACTGAGGAGGTGTTGACTCGCGTGCTTGGACTGAGCGCAGGGCAGATCGCGGACCTGGAACGCATGGGCATCACAGGAAAAACCGCGAAGCCAAAGTCCTCGAAAGGGGCGGCGTAAGGTCAGAAAAAGTTTCGAAGACTACTACCCAAGAACAGGAGACAAGAATGAAGGAACTCAAATTTACGTCGCGCCGCCAGAGGGTCGCAGGCCGATTCAGAATGGCTGTCGCTGCGCTGGTCGTCCTGACTGGCGCAATTTCCGGTCCGGCCGCAGCCCAGCATGCCAGCTGGCCGAACAAGCCGATCAGGATGATCGTTCCATTCCCGGCCGGGTCATTCACCGATACCGTGGCGCGCGTCGTGTCGGAGCACCTCAGCAAATCCCTGGGGCAGCCCGTGATCGTGGACAACAAGGCGGGAGCGAACGGGTTGATTGGCGTGGCAGAGGCTGCCAGGGCTGCGCCAGACGGGTACACCTTGCTGCTTACGAACTCCAGCAGCATCACCATCAACCATCAGGTGTACAAGAAGAGCAACTACAAGCCGAAAGACTTCACGCCGGTCACGCTAGTGCTCGAGGCGCCATTCATCCTGGTCACGAACCCGGAGTGGTCGCAGAAGAATTCGGTCGGCTCGGTAGCGGACCTTTTGCAATTCGCCACGCAGTATCCCGGGAAAATCAGCTATGGATCGGCGGGCCCGGGCAATATTGCGCATCTCAGCTTCGCCATGTTGAACAACCGGGCAAAGATCAAGACCACGCATATTCCCTACAAGTCCTCTGCGCAGGCGGAGATGGCCGTGATGAGTGGTGAACTGGAGACCGCCTTTGACACCTGGAGCGCCCTCCCTCAAATCAAGGTAGGGAAGCTGAAACCCCTCGCCGTCAGTTCGTCAAAGCGCATGGCACAGTTGCCCGAAGTGCCCACCTTGGAGGAAGCCGGCATCGCGCCTTTCAACGTGACCTTCTGGATCGGCATGCTCGCGCCGGCCGGCACGCCGCCGCAGATTGTGCAAAAGCTGCATACGATCACCCGTGGGGTGCTTGATGACGGCAAGGCAAAGGCGGCGTTGGGTCAGCAGGGCGACGTGGTGATGATCGACTCCGCGAACTTCGCGAAGCGCATTGAGAAAGAGGATGCCAATTGGGGGGCTGTGATCCAGCGCGAAGGAATCACGCTGGATTGACCCGCATTACCGGATCGGGTCGAGGGACCGTCGCGAAGGCCAGGCCCTGCTTTGGCGCGGTCTCCCCATCGGGCGCGCCCGATCCCAAAAGATGAAACGGCGGGGGTCAAGCGTCACTTCGTG
This sequence comes from Cupriavidus sp. 05T313, assembly GCF_056396665.1. Lineage (NCBI taxonomy): Bacteria > Pseudomonadati > Pseudomonadota > Betaproteobacteria > Burkholderiales > Burkholderiaceae > Cupriavidus > Cupriavidus sp. 05T313. Next base: position 20,358 of record NZ_JBFTLX010000052.1, read on the forward strand.
ACCGCGTTTCCTGGTAGTCGGCCAGCTTCTCGCCGTCGACTTCCACGAGCTGGTCCAGGCGCAGCGTTTCGCCAGTCCTGAGCGTCAGGTATTCAGCGCCACCGCGGCTGTACACATCGGTAATGGTCGCGGTACGTTGCCGTGGCGTGCCATCGGCGTCGCGATAGTGGATCTGCGCGGGCCTGCGCACGGTGGCGAGGTCTTCCAGGCGGTCGTGGAACTCGCAGGCGATCGGGCTGTACTGGGCGGCTTTGCTGGTCATGCAGTGGGTCCTGTGTGCTTGTTCATTCGCTGTCTTTCACCGACTGGATCAGGTTGTTGCGTAGCGACGCAACTGCCTTCTGCATCCGTGCGAACTCGTCCGGGGCCAGGCCGGTTGCGCCGGCGAGGCCGGATTCCAGGCGCAGTTCGCGCAGCTTGCGGCCGGCCTTGGTCAGGCTGACGCGTACCTGGCGCTCGTCTTCGGGGTCGCGCTGCCGCACCACGTAGCCCATCGCCTCCAGCTTCTTCAGGATCGGTGTCAGGGTGTTCGATTCCAGGAACAGCTTCTCGCCCAGGCTGCCGACGGTCTGGTCGTCCTGCTCCCATAGCGCAACGATGGTGATGTATTGCGTATAGGTCAGCCCCAGCTGCTCAAGGATCGGCTTGTAGGCCTTGCCGAAGGCGAGGTTCGCGGAATAGACCGCGAAGCACAGGAAGTCCGAGAGCGTCGGGTCTGCGGCGGGCTTGTCGGTGGATTTCATTTGCTGCCTCGTTGGCCAAAGACGGATGGATTGCAGGCGTCGATTATAGATCGTATGCGATTGGATCGTAGGTGCGATGACTTCCCGCGGCGGTCACGCGAGCCCAAGGGGAGGGCGCCCGCGACCGGCGGCAAATCGTGCGAACCATCTGGCCTCCGAGTGGCTGCGCGGTCTCAGGCGCGCGCGCCGTCGAGGTAAGGGTCGACCTTGCCGCGGGCGCCGTCGGTGTAAGGGCTGCGCGTGCCGTGTACCGATCGCGTGCCGTCTGTGTACGGATCGGCTGCGCTGGTGACCGAGCGGGCGCCATCGGTGAAGGGGTCGCGCGCCGATCCGGCGGCTTGCGCGGCGGCAGCGGTCAGCAGGGCGGCTGCGACAACGGCGTAGCGGGCGATGGTGGTGATCGTGCTCATGGTATGCATCCTTGATTCAGGTGAATTGTTGACGTATGCGATTAAATCGCATACGACTATTTTGCGGCAATGAGAAGGGCAGGGAATTACGAAGTAAATACGTTCAGCGCCACGTCGATATTGCCGCGCGTTGCCTTCGAGTAGGGGCAGATTGCATCGGCGGCGTGGGCCAGTTCCGTCGCCGTATCCCGCGCCAGGCCCGGCACGCGCAGATTGAGGCGTGCCTGCAGGAAGTACTCCGCGCCGGTCTGGCCCAGGTCGACTTCGATATCCACAGCCAGGTCGGACGGCAGCTCCAGCTTCATTTCCTTGGCCACCAGGCCGACCGCGGCGATGTAGCACGCCGACCAGGCGCCCGCGAACAGCTGTTCCGCGGTCGGGTGCGGCTGGACGGCCGGGAACACGTGCGCCGGGGTGGCGCTGTCGCCAGGCGACAGCGCGATGTCCAGCGTGCCGTTGTGGCCGCGCGAGGTAACGCCGGCGCTGCTGTGCGTGGTGTGGGTCTTGCCGGTGGCGAGGACTTTTTCGATCTTGCTCATGGAATGGATCTCCGGTGGTTGTCGGTTCTATGTAAATCGCATCCGTTTAAATCGCATACGATATAAACAATACTGGAACATGGGTCGCGCCTTGTCAAGGAAAAATATCGAATGCCCGCAGCGGAGCGGGGGAAAGCGCCCGGGCCGACGCTTGCGCAGCGCTGCCGATCCCCAGCACTTGCCCAAGTCGCTTGTTCTCCACAATTACGCCCTGATCGATCTGGGGCAGCCGGTCATGGAGGCGTTGTAGGACAGCGCCCGCTGAACCATTGGCGGCGCGCTCCATACAATGAACGCAGCGCGTTGCCGACGGCGGCAGCCGACAGCAAGGAGCCGAAGATGAGCAAGCCAGTATTCTCACTGCATCGGATCGATAGTGCCCCCGCACTGCACGGGCACCGGTCTCCCGTGCTTCATGTCTTTGATCGCCTTGCCGGCGCAGCCACGAGGCAGGCGGGCTCGCCTACGGCATTCATGCTGGCGGTCGGCGTCGTGGTGGCGTGGGCTTTGACGGGTCCGGTCTTCCACTACTCCGAAACGTGGCAGCTCGTGATCAACACCGGCACCACCATCATCACCTTCCTGATGGTCTTCCTGATCCAGCAGAGCCAGAACAAGGACGCCGTGGCCGTCCACCTGAAGCTGAACGAGTTGCTTGCCTCGCACAAGGAAGCGAGCAACATGCTAGTCTCGATCGAGGAACTCGATGAGGACGAGTTGCGCCAGTTGGTCACCTTCTATCGCCAGCTGGCGGAGCTTGCCGACAGGGAAGGCGGGCTCAAGTGCAGCCATTCGCTGGACGAGGCCCGTGAGAACCACGTGGCCAAGTACAGGGCCCGTGCGGCGCGGCCCGGTGGGCAGCCCACGCGCAGCGGCGACGATTCTCCCGGCGGCATCGAGATCCCTGCGCATTGAACCGGCGTCCATACCCGCAATGAGACTGTCGTGCCAGACATCGGCAAGCAACGCCATGATGCGCGACCTTGCGCGCGACCTGCGCGGGCGTCATGCACTGATGGCTGCAGGCATCGTCGTAATCCGGGCCCCGATGTTGCGTGGCGTGCCATCTGCCTTGGCACTGTTCGCTGACGGCTAGCAAGGTTGTTTCTTCGTCGCCTGAACGGACTGGGGCACAACCGCAGGTGTCTGGCATTGGCGTGCACCTTGTGCCGGATGTGGCACCTGACGTCCCGCATGCGAAGCGTAGGCAGCAACGGGTACCCGGCCCCGCGCCCGCATATCCTTATCGGCATTCCTTCGTTCCCTTATTTTCCGGCGCCGTTAAGCTGGAGTGACATCCTTCGCGCCGGGAGCCATGCACATGCCGGAGCGCCGGGCGCGGGATGCGCTGGGTGTTCGCGTCGCCTCGATTGCCGACCAGCCCGCCACCGATCGACGATGACGAAGCCATGGCAATCTACCTGGATGACATCCAATGCGCCGATATCGCGCGCGCCTCCCGCCGTTGGATATGGCGAACGGAGGTGCCTACCTGGCTGCTGATCGCGGCGGTCCATAGCGCGTGGTTTGGCATCGCGTTCAACGCCACGCGCATCGGCCTGCCGCTGGCTGTCGCGCTGCTGGCTCTCGTCACGGCCTGGTATATGTCTTTGCAGCACGAGCTGCTGCATGGCCACCCGACCCGGCTGGCCTGGCTCAATGCGCTGTTCGGCATGGCGCCGCTGGCGGTATGGTTTCCCTACGGGCTGTATCGCCGCGAGCACCTGCGCCATCACGAGGCCGACGATCTCACCCATCCGGGCGCCGATCCGGAGAGCTATTTCATGCTTTCCGGCGACTGGCAAGCGGCCGGTCCGTTGGGGCGGGTGTTGCTGCGCTGTCGCAATACATTGGCGGGACGTGTGCTGATCGGCCCGGCCTTTGCCATCGCGCAGACCGCGGCCGGCGCGGGGCGCAAGGTGCGCGACGGCGATCTGCGCGACCTGCCGATGTGGCTTGCGCACCTGCTGGCGCTGGCCGCGTTGCTGGCCTGGCTCGACAGCATTTGCGGTATCGCGCCGTGGCTGATGCTGGCCGGCGTGGCCTATCCGGCGCTGTCGCTGTCGGCGGTACGCTCGTTCCAGGAGCACCGTGCCCATGCCTTGCCGGCATGCCGCAGCGTGATCAACGAGGCCGCGTGGCCATGGCGCTTGCTCTTTCTCAACAACAACTATCACCTTGTCCACCATGATTTGCCTGCGGTGCCCTGGTTCGCGCTGGGACATATCTATCGTCGCCGCGCGGCCGACTACCAGCGGCGCAGCGGCGGTTTCGTGGTACACGGCTACGGCGAATGGCTGGCGCGCTTCGCGCTGCGTACGGCCGCGCCCGTGGTACATCCGCTGTTTCGCGGTTCTGTACGTGAAGCGGTGCCCGTTGCAACAGGAAGCGGGCAGGCCAGCAACGATGCCCGTGCGCAACTGACGGGGTGAACGTGGAAGACCGGCCGATGACCGAACGCAAGCACTGGGTGGCCGCGCTACCCATGTATAACCTGACACCCGCGCTGCATACGGACTGGCTGGCGCTGATCGCGCGCGTGGCCGACCTGCTCGCGCGGCAACGCGACCCGCTCCGGCTGAGCGTCGTCGAGCCCGCCGGGACGGTGGAGGCGCTGCACAAATTCTGGCGCCGGCCGGACCTGTTGCTCTCGCAAACCTGCGGCTATCCGCTGGTGCAGGGCCTGCGGCGCCATGTGCGCATCATTGGCACGCCACGGTTCGATGCGCCGGGCTGCGATGGCGCCAGCTATACCAGCGCCATCGTGGTACGCGCCAATGACGGGCCCGCCACGCTCGCCGCGTGCCGCGGATTGCGCGTGGCCTATAACGACGAGGGCTCGCACAGCGGCATGAACGCGCTGCGCTACGCGGTGGCACAGCTGGCGCGGGACGGCCGCTTCTTCTCCGGCACGGTGCGCACCGGGTCGCATCTGGCATCGCTCGACGCCGTGGCCAACGGCGCGGCGGATGTCGCCGCCATCGATTGCGTCACGCTGGCGTTCGCGCGCGATCACCTGCCCGAGCGTCTTGTTGCGCTGCGCCAGATTGGCAGCACCGAGGCCGCTCCCGGACTGCCGCTGGTGTCTTCGCGCCACGCCGCTCCGGCGCTTAGCGCGCGTGTTGGCGCGGCGCTGGCGCAAGTGCTTTCCGGCGAGCCGGCACTGGCGCGCCGCTTGCGCTTGCGCGGCATTGCGCGGACCGGACTGGCCCACTACGAGCCGGTAGCGCTGATGGCCCGCGCCGCGGTGGCGGCCGGCTACGCGCGGCTGGTCTGATCGTGGCGCAACGCAGCCGCGTCTGCCAGCGCGCGCAGGGCGTCAGTCGCGGGTGAAGGGCACCGGGAAGCTGTACTCGCACAGCGGGATACCCGCAAACGCGGCGCGTGCGCGCGCGGCGGGATCGCGCCGTGCCTCCCATGACTTGCCCGGCAGCGCGGGGGTGCTTGCCAGCCATCGTAATGGCTTCCGGTGAGCGCCGTGGGACGCAGGCCGGTTTGTATTTGCAGGACTGCTGCTACGGATCGGAGTATCGCCGTTGAGTACTGCGCGATTTGCGTGACTGGTGCCAGCCGTGGCGCACTTTGGTCGCAGGCGATCCGACCTGCAATGCCGGTGCCCTTAGGTGATACACCGTTCAGAAAAGCGCTGGCCTCGTTGAATACCCCTCGGTCCATAGATTCCACCGCCACCAATTGACGCGGTGCGATGCCAAAGACCCGGTATGTCCCGCGTCATCGCCGGCGCGGGAAGCCGCGTGTCACGAATGTCCTGGCAAAGTCGCCAAATCCGCAACTGCTGCAGATGCCAAGATCGTTCGCCAGTGCCTGGGCGCGAGTGAAGCAGGGGGGGCAGGACAAACGACAAAAGCGCTGCACTGCGCACGCGTCCTTAGGGGCAGGCAAAAAACGGAAGCGTGGATGGCGATGGCGGGCATCGTCATTCTCCCCAACTCGCGGCTGCTCGGCAGGCATCGCATGCGCCCTAATTGCTGCTGATTGTCGCCATCATTCGCATCACGTGCCGCGCCATCGACAGGCCACTCGCACGCACCCTCGCCTTGACTCCACCACCATCCGTCACTTTCCRCACCTTCATCCGTGAAGTGCCTCATTAGGCTGTTTATTCAACTCACCTCACGGGACACGGATTGGTAATCCTCGCTGCCTGCCCGTCGCATCCAAAGATACCGCGCGGCATTAAAGTGGATTAAAGGGCGCAAACAAGAGGGCAGCATTTGACGATCTCTCACCCGCAACGGGCGATCCGCATGTGCGCCAGGACGGTCGTTGTGCATTGTTGCACCAGCAAGTTGTAGATATTCGTCGTGCCACAGCAACAATTTGCTTGGAGGTGTGCGCATCCGGCAGCTCTTTTGTCGACTGGATCTCAATTGATAATCATTATCATTTATATTCATGCGCTTTCGTTAATTTCTTGTTGCAAGGAAGTAGAGCCATGAACACCAGTCGTTGCGGCAAGCTGCCCGCCGCACCCCAGACCTCGCTGTGCGCGACAGCGCTCGCCGTCTCCATTCTGTGCTTGGCGCCGCAACTGACGTCCGCGCAACAGACCAATGAGCAGTCGACGCAAAAGAGCAATGCCGAACATGTGCTCGATACCGTACAGGTAACCGGTAACTGGCTGGGCACCGGACTGGAGAACAGTGTGAAGACGTTCGCGGGCGCGCGCACCGTCGTCAACGAACAGCAGATCGAGCAAAGTGGGGCAGCGAGCATCGGGGACGTCATGCGACGGATTCCAGGGGTGCAGTCAACCGATAACTCCGGCACCGCCGGCAGCGCTATCTCGCTCAATATCGGCGTGCGTGGCCTGACCGGCCGGTACACGCCGCGCTCTACGGTCCTGCTCGACGGCATTCCGATGGCGGTGGCGCCCTACGGGCAGCCCCAGCTGTCCTTCGCGCCGGTCAGCCTAGGCAATATCGAGTCGATTGATGTGGTGCGCAGCGGTGGCGCGGTGCGGTATGGGCCGCAGAACGTTGGCGGCGTTATCAACTTCAATACCAAGCCGATTCCCGACGGGCCGGAAATCACCGGCGATGCCTCGATTCGCGAGAACATCTACACCGAAGGCGGCGGCAGCAATACGCAATACAGCGCATTTGTCGGCACCACGCTCGAGAACGGTCTGGGACTGGCCCTCCTGTATTCGGGCATGGCAGGCCGCGAATGGCGCAAGGGCAGCGATGACGATGTTAACGACGTCGCCTTGAAGTTTTCGTATGACATCACCGGMAGGTCGCGGGTCTACGGCAAGATGTCCTACTACGATGTGCGCTCGCGCACGCCCGGCGGGCTGACGGTGGCACAGTACAACGCGGACCCGTTTCAGAATACGCGGCCGAACGACTACTGGAGCGGCAATCGCACGGGCTTCGACCTGGGATACGTGAACACGATCTCCGCTAGCCAGGAGTTCGAAATCCGCACTTTCTTCAACGACAGCTATCGCCAGAGCACGCTGCAGCAGAGCGCCACCCAGATCGCGCACCAGCCTCGCAACTACTCGACGTTCGGTATTGAACCACGCTACACACAGCGCGTGGCGCTGGGCCCGACCCTGCATGACATCACCGTCGGATACCGCTATATCCGCGAGCGTGGCGATGACAACGCGTACAACCAGAGCCTGGTGACCGGCGTGGCAGGCCCGACCACCACGTTCGATAACGCAACCGATGCCCACGCCGTCTATATCGACGACCGTATCGCCATCGGGAGTTGGCGCATCGTGCCGGGCGTGCGTTTTGAACATATCGACACCACGCGCCAACAACGGGGGGCGACATCACAGTTCGAAAGCATGAATAACAAGGCACTGCCATCGATCAACGTTTCGTATCTGGTGAACAACGCATGGATCATGTTCGCTGACTACAGCACGTCGTTCGGACCGGTGCAAAACACCCAGCTCAATTCGCAGACACCGAACAATCCGCTGCAGCCGGAAGTGGCCCGTACGTTCGAACTGGGTACCCGTTGGACCGACAACCGGATCAAGGCCGAATTGACCGCGTTCAAGATCAAGTTCGACAACCAGATCCTGCAGGTGCCGGGCCTGTTTCCCGCCACGTTCCAGAATATCGGCGCTACCGATCACGATGGCGTGGAAAGYGCGATCGATTACACGTTCGATCGCGCCGGTCTGCTGGCGGGCCTGAATGTTTACGCCAACTACACGTACACGCGAGCGATTCAGAAGTCGGGCGCTACGGCCGGCCAGGACGTACCGTTCTACTCGCGCAATACGGATACGATCGGTGCTCGCTACGACTGGCGCAACTGGACCTTCAATGTCTCCACGACGCATCAGAGCTCGCAGTACTCCGACTTGGCCAATACGGTTGCCGAGTCGGCGGATGGTAGCGTGGGGCGCATACCGGGCTTCCGTACCTGGAACCTTCAGGCCATGTTCAAGGTGCCGCAGTGGAAGCGTACCGACATCACCATCGGCTTGAACAACGTGTTCGACAAGCGTTATTACACACGTACCACCGATAGCAATGCCGGTCGTCTGGTCGGTGCGCCGCGCATGGTTTACATCCAGGCACGCGCCGGCTTCTGAGGCCGATTCAGGAGCGGCCAGGCGGTATCGGCAGACCGCTTTTGGCCGGCCCGACCAGGCACCAGTCTTGAGCTGCGCATTGAGCGCTGCGGCCCGGAGGCCGGCTGCCTCGCCAGTAGGGTAGGCCTCGCAGCCGTCGCCTTGGGACTCCCCCAGCATACCCGCGCGATCGACGGAGGAAATGCGATTCCGGACATTGTCCTTGCGTGATACAACTGCGCGTCTGGCCAAGGCGAGCACCTGTCACCCTTCGCGCGTCCAGCCGATCCGGTGGCGTTCCTGCGTGGCCGCATGGCGGGCATCGTCCTCCGTGTGCAGGTAGGCGCTGGTGGTAGAAATCGATGCGTTCCCGAAATTGTCCCGCACGAAACGCAGGTCCACCTGCTGGTTGGTCATGTGCGACCCCGCGGTATGGCGCAGCCAGTGCGCTGACGCGCTGGCCAGCACCGCGGCACGGCTTTCCCACTCGGGGCCGCGTGAGCGCAGGCGCTGGGCGGCCATCCCGAAGACTTCCTTCAACACCAGGTGCAGGGCACCGCGTGACAAGAGCTTTTCCTTGCCGATGATCGGCAGCACGATGGGGCGTGCCTCGCCGGGATGCGGTGCCGGTGGCAGGCCGTACGCCTCGCGATAGCGCGCCAGTTCCACGATCAGTTCGTCCGTCGCCGGCACCAGCCGCGTCTTGTTGCCTTTGCCGGTCACCTCCAGCCACCAGCGCTCCAGGCCCTCCCGGTCGCGCCGGCAAAAGAACGCGCCCATCCGGGTCTCGGCCACTTTGGCCGCGCGCAGGCCGCCGAGATACAGCACCGCGAAGAGCCAGCGGCAGCGCGCCGCATGCAGGCGCTCGCGCTCGGTCGCACTGTCGCTCGTACCCGGCATCGCCTCGATGGTGTCCTTGACCGTCTGCCACATGGCGTGGCTGAGGTAGCGCGTGATGCGGGGCTTGGACTGGCCGCGTCGGCTGCTGTTGAGGATCGTTAATCCCGCTAGCGGTGACCGCTATATCCGATAGCAATCGCATGGCTGTAAACCATTGATCTATATTGCGAAACGGCCGTTCAGTGGCGATTTTTGCCGTTGTGCAAGAGCAACGCCATTTTCCGTCCATGTCCAACGATTCCGCTAATACGGCGCGGCGGATCATTAATTCGGCTAACACGGGCTACGCCGAGCCGGTGTCGGCGAAATTCTATTGCTGGCCGGGCAGGGCGGACGGGGAGGGTGATAGTTCGGTAGAGCCATGCGTATGACCTCGCGAAAGATCGGAAAAATAGGGGTATTCTGGCGATCGGCGTTCACGCCACGACCTGCGCGCCGGGGAGATCTCCATTGAAAGCACTCGCGAGCATCGGCAGGAGAAGAGCGTTTTTCCTTCATCTATCCTGGCTGGCACCCACATTTGCGGAATTTGAGGTCGCCATTAGCCGAAATAGCGATCTGCAACACATGCTGCGGATCTGCTGCTGTCGTCGCGCAAGGTCACGGCTGAAGAGGCGCTGCGCATGGGACTGGTCAACCGGAACCGCCCGATGCGCTCCTGGCCCAGGCGCACAGCTATGCGCTCGATTCGCGTGATGAAGCGGCAACTGTGGGAGACCCCATATCAAAGCCTCGGCGAGGCGATTATGGATGCCAACCAGGAAATGTTCCTAAGCATCCAGAGCGCGGATTTCAAGGAAGGCGTGGCACACTTTCAGCAGCGGCGGCCGGCAGCGTTCACGGGGGAATAGCCGCAGCCGTTGTGCCAGCTTCCCCCAGCCAGCGCCATAGCGTGGCGGGCTGACGCCGAGGCGACGGGCCGCCTCCTGGCGATTGCCGCCGCATAGTGCCAGCACCGTCAGTGCCCGCTCGCGCGGCTGTCCGTTTTCCGCGGAGTCGTGGTGGTATCGCTCGATCCGCTCTCGCTAACCAATGTCTACAAGAGTATTTACCTCGGTAACAAAGGCGTGATCGGGGTGCTCGGCACTGAAGACTTTATATTCCGGGCGCGCTTGAGCGGGTCGAGCGCCATGCCTGGGCAGTTCGTGCCGGCAAGCTCCGAAGTCCGAAAAGCCCTCTCCGGGCCCGGAGACGCGCAAGTCATTGATGAGAGCCCCATCGACGGCATCGAGCGCATATTCGGCATCCAACGGCTGTCACGGGGCGATCTCGCCGTGGTGGTGGGCTACAACGTGCATGAGGCCTTGGCGGCGTATCGGAGCAGACTGATGGTGATTGTCATGCTCGCGAGCGCCATTTCCGCTCTGATTGTCTACTTCCAGTTCCGCCAGGCAAAGGCCATCAAAAATCTGGCCTTGCTGGCAGACCGGGAAGCAGTGGTGACCCGCAGCCTGAATGAGAGAAAGCAGCATCTCCATGCGCTCTTTCTTGCCGTTGACGAAGGCATTGGTGTCTTCGACAGGAATCTCGTGATCGATGACGCCAATCCGGCGCTCTGCAGCTTGCTCGGCGTCTCGCTCGGGGAATTGCGCGGCGCTACACCGCAGCAATTTATCAACCACCTGTATCAGGGCCGCCGTCCCTCCCCCGATGCGACCGCTCGCGCGAGTCCAGCGCACAGCGCAGAACGATCTCCCCATTCTTCGTGACCGTGTTGAAAATCCATGCCCTGCGACCATACCAGGGGTGCCAGCGATACAGAACTTCCCGTGAGTCGGTAATGTGGGCGTTGTGTTGACGGCTTGTAATCACCTACGCGGCCACACCAAGACCTTCAAGCACTGGAGCCAGCACAGCATGGCCCACGATGTGGAGGCCCGGACCTCTACCCATGAGTTCTGCGATCCGCACCTCTGTGAGCAATCCTGCCGCGCAGTCTTCTTCTATCTGCGCGCCCAATGCGGCTTTGGCCAAGACCAAAGTCGCGTCGGCCTGCCGCGACAAGCCGCTCGCCGATTGAGCATCATGGGCAATCAGACCGTCAAGCACCGGGACAATGGCCTCCAAGTTTCCCTTGATCATTGCTTCCTTCAAGCCCTGAACCACGAACGTGACCATGCGCCAAATTTGCTGCGGCTGCCCGTCGAGCACCTTGTCGATCGATGCTCGCGCCTCAAGTGGCGACATGGTCGAGCACGGCGCAAGGGTAATGC
>NZ_JBFTLX010000053.1:0-31538 GCF_056396665.1 Cupriavidus sp. 05T313
AAGGGCTCGACCGCCTATGAATCGCTCAAGGCCACCGACATCGTGATCGAAGCCGCCACCGAGAACTTCGACCTCAAGGTCAAGATCCTCAAGCAGATCGACAGCATTGTCGGCGACATCCTCAAGCAGATCGACAGCATTGTCGGCGACAACGTGATCGTGGCGTCCAATACTTCGTCGATCTCGATCACCAAGCTGGCGGCGGTCACGACCCGGCCGGGCAACTTCATCGGCATGCACTTCTTCAATCCGGTGCCGATGATGGCGCTGGTGGAACTGATCCGCGGCCTGCAGACCAGCGATGCCACGCATGCGCTGGTGGAAGAACTCTCCAAGGCGCTGGGCAAGTACCCGATCACCGTGAAGAACAACCCGGGCTTTGTGGTGAACCGGATTCTCTGCCCGATGATCAATGAAGCATTCTGCGTGCTGGGTGAAGGCCTGGCGTCGCCGGAAGAGATCGACGAAGGCATGAAGCTGGGCTGCAATCACCCCATCGGCCCGCTGGCGCTGGCCGACATGATCGGCCTGGATACGATGCTGGCGGTGATGGAGGTGCTGTACACCGAATTTGCCGACCCGAAATACCGTCCGGCCATGCTGATGCGCGAAATGGTGGCAGCGGGCTATCTCGGCCGCAAGACGGGCCGCGGCGTGTACGTCTACAGCAAGTGATATTGAAGCAGTAAGAGATGGAAAGCCCCCCTTCCACGGGGCGGGGGGAAGCTAAGAAAACTGGCAATGGAGCGATCCGTCGCCAGTTTTTTTTCGTTTGCGGAACGCCCCTGCCTGCCGGTTCTCCAGCATGTCGTGATCAATGAACCATGCCCCTTCCGGTTCCTGACGATTTGCTGTCTGCTTGAATTTTCAAACAAGAATCGGTATCAACAGGCGTTAAATAGAACGATCGTATTAAAAAATATTGTCAAGCCTTTGGCGGCGATAAAGCCAATTAACACTGAGTGGAATCAATTTCGATCCAGCTGAAACTGGGTGAATGTCTTAATTTGTCCCTAATCGCTAAAGCTTTGTATAGACATTTCCGTAAACGCTGAAATGCACTACGCGCCGCCGCAGTCGTGGCACTGCCTGTGCGTCGCGTGCTTTGGAAAACCGATGGGGAATCTTTATGCGCAACAACCAACCCGTCTCGCAGCGCGAATACGAACTGCCTGAGAATGCGACGCTGATGTCGACCACCGACACCAGCAGTCGCATTGCCTATGCCAACGCGGCCTTCGTCGATGTCAGTGGCTTCACGCGCGAGGAAATCCAGGGTCAGCCCCACAATATCGTGCGGCACCCGGATATGCCGGCCGAGGCGTTCGCCGACATGTGGGCCACGCTCAAGGGCGGCGAGCCCTGGACGGCGCTGGTAAAGAACCGGCGCAAGGACGGCGACCACTACTGGGTACGCGCCAATGCCATGCCGCTGGTGCGCAACGGCAAGCCGGTGGGGTACATGTCGGTGCGCACGCGGCCATCGCGCGAGGAGATTGACGCCGCCGCCCGGCTCTACCAGGACTTTCGCGAGGGCAGTGCGGGTCAGCGGCGTTTCCACAAGGGCCTGATCATTCAGGGCGGCTGGAAGCGGTGGGCGTCGGCCTTCAAGACCATGCCGGTGCGCTGGCGCATCCGCGGCGCCCTGGCGACCTTGCTGCCGGCCTTGGTCATTGGCGCGGCGGCGCTTGGCATGCGCGGGATGCCGCTGGCCGGCCTGAGCGGCATCGTTGCCGCCATGTTGCTGCTGGTCTCCGGCTGGCTGGAGGCGCAGATCTCGCGGCCGCTGGAGCGGGTCATGGCACAGGCCTTGCGCGTCGCGTCAGGCGAAAGCCAGCAGGTCGAGCATATGGACCGCGTGGACGAGATCGGCATGACCCTGCGCACGATCAGCCAGCTTGGCCTGATGTTCCGCTGGCTGATCGACGACGTGAGCGAGCAGGTGCTGAACGTGCAAGGCGCAAGCAGCGAGATCGCGCAGGGCAACAGCGACCTGAGTCAGCGCACCGAGCAGGCGGCATCCAACGTACAGGATACGGCGTCGTCGATGACGCAGATGACGGCCACGGTCAAGAGCAATGCCGAGACCGCGGCCCAGGCAAACGCGCTGTCCGGCTCCGCCAGCACCGAGGCGGCCAAGGGCGGCAAGGCGATGTCGCAGGTGGTGGCGACCATGGAGGAAATCAGCAGTAGCTCGAAACGGATCGCCGACATCATCGGCGTGATCGACGGCATCGCCTTCCAGACCAATATCCTTGCGCTGAATGCCGCGGTGGAAGCCGCGCGGGCGGGGGAACAGGGCAGGGGTTTCGCGGTGGTGGCCGGTGAGGTGCGCGGGCTCGCCCAGCGCAGCGCCAGCGCGGCCAAGGAGATCAAGGCGCTGATCGGCGCCAGCGTGGAAAAGGTCGACTCGGGGGCGCAACTGGTCAACGACGCCGGCCAGACCATGGACAACATCGTGGCCCAGGTCAGGCGCGTCTCCGACCTGATCGCCGGGATCAGCCTGGCTACGTCCGAGCAGAGCGCGGGCATCAGCCAGGTTGGCGATGCCATCGGCGACCTCGACCGCATCACCCAGCAGAACGCGGCGCTGGTGGAGCAGAGCGCGGCCGCCGCACAGAGCCTGAAACAGCAGGCCAACCGGCTGGTGGAGGCGGTCGGCGTATTCCGTTGATTGCGCGACAAACCGCAGCGGGTCGTGGCGCAAGGTGGCCGCGAGGGGCGCGGCGGTCCTACTCGCCGTACTGCCGCAGCCCTTCCAGGTCCAATACCTCGATCACGCCATAGTCGACCTTCACCAGTCCCTGCTGCTCCAGCACCTTGAGCGCCTGGTTGGCCCGCTGCCGCGATATGCCCGCCAGCAGGCCGATTTCTTCCTGCGAAATCTCCAACGTGGTCCCCAGGCCAGGGTACAGGTGCTCGTTGAACAGCGACGACACCGCGCGCGCCACCCGCGAATCGATATCGAGCAGCCGTTCATATTCCACGGCGGCAATGAACTGACCCAGCCGCTCGTTGAACTGCGTCAGCAGGAACCGCGTGAACGGCAGGCTGGTATCCAGCAACCACTGAAAAGTCTCGCGCGGAAGAAAAGCAATCCGCGAGCGCCGCAGCGCCATCACATCGTATTTGCGGATCTCGCCCTTGAGCACGGCGCCTTCGCCGAACCRGCCGCCGGTAGGCACACCAGTGAATGTCACCGACTTGCCGGAAGGCGACACCGTAGTGATCTTGACGATTCCTTCCAGCACCCCCAGCCAGTGCTCGGCCTTGTCACCCTTGTGACAGACGTAGTCGCCCTGGCTATATTCGCGCACGCACATGGCGCGGCGGACCACGTCGCGTTGTTCCGGACTGAGGTCGGCTGCCCACACGCAGCGGTCGACAAAATCGTTGAGCATGAGCTGGAAAACCTTCCCGTAGGGATTAACCCGGAATTGTCATCGGCGTGACAACCGGGGGAAATGGCATGCACTATCTTACGATCACACCAACCGCGAGTGCGCGCCAGGACAAGGCACGAAGGACTTGTTGCGCTGCGGCAGAATCCGCGCCGGGCAGAACAGGCCAAGTATAACCAGCGGAAGCAGGCTTGACACCGGTGGCGGATCCCCGCCTCGGAGGGACAGGAGACAGCGATGCAGGAACCGTCGGCGACGACCTTCCCGCGCCTGCTGCTTGCGCATGCGCAGCAGCGGCCGGAAAGCCCGGCTTACCGCGAGAAGGATCTCGGAATCTGGCAAACCTATAGTTGGGCGCAGACCGCGCAGGAGGTTCGTGCGCTGGCGTGCGGACTGGCCGCGCTGGGCTTTGCGCGCGGCATGAACCTGGCGGTGGTCGGCGACAACCGGCCGCGCCTGTACTGGGCCATGTGCGCGGCGCAGGCACTGGGTGGCGTGCCCGTGCCGCTGTACCAGGACGCGATCGCGGGCGAGATGATCTACGTGCTCAACGATGCCGAGATCGATTTTGCCATCGTCGAGGACCAGGAGCAGGTGGACAAGCTGCTCGAAGTGGAGGAGCAACTCGCCGCGCAGGGCCGCAAGGTGCGGCACATCATCTATGAAGACCCGCGCGGGCTGCGCGACTACGATCATCCGGCGCTGATGTCGTACCAGCGCGTGCAGGAAATCGGCCGTGAATTCGATCGCGCCAATCCGGGCCTGTTTGATCAGGCCGTTGCCGCGGGCGCGCCCGACGACACCGCCATCATCCTCTATACCTCCGGCACCACCGGCAAGCCCAAGGGTGTGTGCCATTCGCACCACGGCCTGATCGGCTCGGCGCGCAACGGCTGCGCTTTCGACGGCCTGACCGCGAAGGACGATGTGCTGTCCTACCTGCCGATGGCGTGGGTCGGCGACAACCTGTTCTCCTACGCGCAGGCCATGACGGCGGGCTTTACGGTGAATTGCCCGGAATCGCGCGAGACGGTGATGACCGACCTGCGCGAGATCGGTCCCACCTATTACTTCGCGCCGCCGCGCATCTATGAAAACCTGCTCACGCAGGTGATGATCCGCATGGAAGACGCGGGCTGGATCAAGCGCAAGCTGTTCCACTGGGCGATGGGCGTGGCGCGCCGCTGCGGCACCGACATCCTCGACGGGAAGCCGGTGGCGCTGGCCGACCGGCTGCGCTACGCCGCGGGCGAAGCGCTGATCTTCGGGCCGCTGCGCAATGTGCTGGGCATGAGCCGCATCCGCGTGGGCTACACGGCGGGCGAAGCGATCGGGCCGGACCTGTTCCGCTTCTATCGTTCGATCGGCGTCAATCTCAAGCAGTTCTACGGCCAGACTGAAACCTGCGCCTATGTCTGCCTGCAGCCGGACGGCAACGTCAAGTTCGATTCGGTAGGGCCGGCCGCGCCGGGCATGGAGATCCGCATTGCCGACAACGGCGAGGTGCTGGTGCGTGGCGTGGGGCTGCTGAAGGCTTACTACAAGCGCGACGATGCCACCCGTGAGGCGATCAACGACGATGGTTACTTCATGACCGGCGACGCGGGCGTGATCGATGCCGACGGCCATCTCAAGATCATCGACCGCGCCAAGGATGTGGGCAAGTTGTCGGACGGCGCCATGTTCGCGCCCAAGTACATCGAGAACAAGCTCAAGTTCTTCCAGTACATCAAGGAAGCGGTGGCATTCGGCACTGGCCGCGACAGCGTGTGCGCTTTCATCAATATCGATTTCGAAGCGGTCGGCAACTGGGCCGAGCGGCGCCACCTGGCGTACGCGGGCTACATCGATCTTGCCGCGCAGCCGGAAGTGATCGCCATGATCGCCGAGTGCGTCGAGCAGGTGAATGCCGATCTCGCCACCGATGCCATGCTGGCCGGCTCGCAGATCTCGCGTTTCCTGATCCTGCACAAGGAACTGGATCCCGACGATGACGAGCTCACGCGCACCCGCAAGGTGCGGCGTGGCTTCATCGCCGAGAAGTACGGCGTGCTGGTCGAGGCGCTGTACGCCGGCAAGACGGAGCAGTTTATCGAGACGCGCGTGAAGTTCGAGGATGGCCGCGAGGGCAGTGTATCGGCCACGCTGAAGCTGGTTGACGTGAAGCGCATCCCGCCGGCCTCCGCCGGCGCGGCACGCGCGGCATGAGCAGGGGCGGGAGGATGACGCAAATGGCATGGAAAGGCGTAGAGCGCGGCGGCGACGGCCAGCCGGTGTGGAGCGGTGCGTCCGCGGTGGCGGGAGCCACGGCGGAGCTGCAAGGCGGTGTGCAGGCCGAGCATGCGCAGGCGCAGGCGCGGCAGGCCGGCGAAGTGATACTCGACCTGCAGCATATCTCGCTGTCCTTCGGTGGCGTGAAGGCGCTGACCGATATCTCCTTCGATGTGCGCGAGCATGAGATCCGCGCCATCATCGGGCCCAACGGCGCGGGCAAGAGCTCGATGCTCAATGTGATCAACGGGGTCTATCACCCGCAGCAGGGCCGCATCGTGTTCCGCGGCGAGGAACGGCGCAAGATGCATCCCACCGCCGCGGCCCGTCAGGGCATCGCGCGCACCTTCCAGAACATCGCGCTGTTCAAGGGCATGACCGTGCTCGACAACATCATGACGGGGCGCAATACCCGGTTCCGCAGCGGCCTGTTGGCCAATGCGCTGTGGTGGGGCCCCGCGCGCAACGAGGAAATGCGCCACCGTCAGAAGGTCGAAGAGGTGATCGACTTTCTTGAAATCCAGGCCATCCGCAAGACGCCGGTGGGACGCCTGCCCTACGGTTTGCAAAAGCGTGTGGAGCTGGCGCGCGCGCTGGCGGCCGAGCCCTCCATGCTGCTGCTCGATGAGCCGATGGCAGGCATGAACGTGGAGGAGAAGCAGGACATGTGCCGCTTCATCCTGGACGTGAACCACCAGTTCGGCACCACCATCGTGCTGATCGAACACGATATGGGCGTGGTGATGGATATCTCCGACCGCGTGGTGGTGCTCGACTACGGCAAGAAGATCGGCGACGGCACGCCGGAGGCGGTAAAGGCCAACCCGGACGTGATCCGCGCCTACCTCGGCGCCGGTCACTGACACAGACGCAACGCACGGAACGATACAAGGATAACCATGACGTTCTTCTTTGAAATCCTGATCGGCGGCCTGTTGTCGGGATTGATGTACTCGCTGGTGGCGCTGGGCTTCGTGCTGATCTACAAGGCGTCGGGCGTATTCAATTTCGCGCAGGGCGCGATGGTCTACTTCGCCGCGCTGGCGGTGGTCGGGCTGATGGACAAGGGCCTGCCGATGTGGGCGGCGGTGATCGGCGCGTTTGGCGTGATGGTGGTGGTGGGCATCAGCACCGAACGCCTGGTGTTGCGCAAGCTGGTCAACCAGCCGCCGATCACGCTGTTCATGGCGACCATCGGGCTGTCCTTCTTCCTCGAAGGACTGGGGCCGCTGCTGTTCGGCAATGAAGTCCGCCCGATCAACCTTGGCATCGTCGACGAGCCGATCGAATCCATCCTGACGCGCTTCAATATCGTGGTGTCCAAGTTCGACCTGGCGGCGGCGGGCATCGCCGGCCTGCTGGTGGGCACGCTGGCCCTGTTCTTCCAGTACACCAAGGTGGGCCGCGCGCTGCGYGCCGTGGCTGACGATCACCAGGCCGCGTTGTCGCTGGGGATTCCGCTGCAGCATATCTGGGCCATCGTGTGGGGCGTGGCGGGCTTCGTCGCGCTGGTGGCCGGCATGCTGTGGGGCTCGCGCAATGGCGTGCAGTTCGCGCTGACGCTGACGGCGCTCAAGGCGCTGCCGGTGCTGATCCTCGGCGGCTTTACCTCGGTGCCGGGCGCCATCGTCGGTGGCCTGATCATCGGTGCCTCGGAGAAGCTCGCCGAGATCTACATCCCGCCCGTTTTTCAGTCCGCCTTCGGGGGCAACTTCGGTGGCATCGAGGGCTGGTTCCCGTACGTGTTTGCGCTGTTGTTCCTGCTGGTGCGGCCCGAGGGGCTGTTCGGTGAGAAACATATCGATCGTGTCTGACCGGCCTTTGCCCCAGGAGACAACCCATGTTCTACCGTGAATCCGGCCAGTTCAAGACCAGCTACCTGGCCGACAGCCAGATCTTCCCCATCCGCCAGGACCGCATCGGCTTTGCGGTGCTGATGGCGGTGGCCTTCATCGCGATTCCCCTGACCGGTTCGGAATACTGGTTCTCGGCCATCCTGATCCCGTTCCTGATCTTCGCGCTGGCCGCGCTCGGGCTGAATATCCTGACCGGCTACGCGGGACAGCTCTCGCTCGGCACGGCGGCCTTCATGGCCGTGGGCGCCTATGCCGCCTACAACTTCCAGTTGCGCATCGAAGGGCTGCCGGTGCTGCTGACCTTCATCCTCGCGGGATTGTCGGCGGCGCTGGTGGGTGTCGCCTTCGGGCTGCCGTCGCTGCGCATCAAGGGCTTCTACCTCGCTGTCGCGACGCTTGCCGCGCAGTTCTTCGTGGTGTGGGCGCTGACCAAGTTTCCCTGGTTCTCCAACAACAGTTCCTCCGGCGTGATCACCGCGCAGCAACTGAACCTGTTCGGCATCGCCATCGACACCCCGGTAAAGAAGTATCTGTTCGTGCTGATGCTGGTGACGGTGCTGGCCATCGCCGCCAAGAACATGGTGCGCTCGTCCACCGGGCGCGCATGGATGTCGGTGCGCGACATGGACGTGGCGGCCGAGGTGATCGGCATTCCGCTGATGCGCACCAAGCTGCTGGCCTTCGCCGTCAGCTCGTTCTACTGCGGCGTGGCCGGCGCGCTCTATGCGTTCTGCTACCTGGGCTCGGTCGAACCCGACGGCTTCTCGCTCGACCTGTCCTTCCGCGTGCTGTTCATGATCATCATCGGCGGCGTGGGCAGCATCCTCGGCTCCTTCCTGGGCGCGGCCTTTATCCTGTTGCTGCCGATCTTCCTGGACAACGCGCTGCCGCCGCTGGCCGCGTTGCTGCACCTGCCTTTTACCAATGCCGCGGTGTCGCATATCCAGTTGATGGTGTTCGGCGCGCTGATCATCTTCTTCCTGGTCGTGGAGCCGCACGGTCTCGCGCGGCTGTGGCAGATCGCCAAGGAGAAGCTGCGGCTGTGGCCATTCCCCCATTAAGTACCAACGCACTGACGCTTTGACGTTTTCCAGGCCGGATCAAACAAACGGGTATTCGATAACAAACACACACCTGCCAAGGTGAAGGAGACAGTCATGACCATCCTGATTCGCAATCTGCAGCGCATTGCCCTGGCGGTGGGAGCGTCCGCGGCGCTGCTGGCGCCGCTGGCGGTGCAGGCGCAAAGCGGCGAGCAGTTCATCGCATTGCCCAGCTATCGCGTCGGCCCTTATGGCGCCAACGGACAGTCCTTCTACGGCGGCTTCGTCGACTACCTTAACTACGTCAACCTCAAGGAAGGCGGCGTGAATGGCGTCAAGCTCTCATGGGAAGAGTGCGAGACGGAGTACAACAACGCCAAGGGCGTGGAGTGCTATGAGCGGCTCAAGAGCAAGAGCGCCGCCAGCAAGGGCACCGCGTATCACACCATGTCGACCGGCATTTCCTACGCGCTGGTGGACAAGACCGCGGCCGACAAGGTGCCGCTGGTCATGATGGGCTATGGCCGTACCGATGCGGTCGACGGCTCGGTGTTCCCCTATGCCTTCCCGTTGGTCACCACCTACCAGATGCAGGTCTCGGCCATCGTCAAGTACCTGGCCTCCAAGAGCGGCGGCTCGCTGGCGGGCAAGAAGATCGTCTACCTGTATCACGACTCGGCCTATGGCAAGGAGCCGATCGTGGCGCTGGAGGCCGAAGCCAAGCTCGGCAAGTTCAACCTCGTCGAGATCCCGGTGGCGCACCCCGGCAACGAGCAGGGCGCGCAGTGGCTGAAGATCCGCCAGGAGAATCCCGACTACGTGATCTTCTGGGGCTGGGGCGTGATGAACCAGACCGCGCTCAAGGCCGCGCAGAAGGTGGGCTTCGCACGCGACAAGATGGTCGGCTCCTGGTGGGCTGGCTCCGAGGAAGACACCTTGCCCGCCGGTGACGCAGCCAAGGGCTATATGAGCGCGACCTGGAACGTGGCCGGCAAGGCCGTGCCGGTGATCGCCGATATCGACAAGGTGGTCTACGGCGCCGGCAAGGGCAATATGCAGGACCGCAACAAGGTCGGCTCGGTGCTCTACAACCGCGGCGTGTCCGCCGCGGTGGTGACGGTGGAAGCGATCCGCGTGGCGCAGGCCAAGTATGGCAAGGGCAAGGTCATGAGCGGCGATGACATGCGCTGGGCCTTCGAGAACCTGAACCTGACCAACGCGCGACTTGCCCAACTGGGCGCGACCGGCCTGCTGCCGGAGATCAAGACCAGCTGCGACAACCACGAGGGTTCGGGCAAGGTGAAGATCCAGCAGTGGGATGGCACCAAGTGGGTGGTGGTGTCGGACTGGATCGAAGGCAACAAGAACCTGATCCATCCGCTGTTCAAGGCGAGTGCCGCGCAGTTCGCGAAAGAGAAGGGCATTTCGCCTACGTGCATGAAGTCTTGAGCGGGCGCCGCGAGGCGTTTGTTGTTGACTCCGCTCTCCCGCGCACGGGGGAGCGGGGATGAAGCCAGCCAGGAACCACCAACCGAGCCGCATCATGAGCCTGTTGTCCGTCAACAATATCGAAGTCATCTACGACCACGTCATCCTGGTGCTCAAGGGCGTTTCGCTCGACGTGCCGGAAGGGCGGATCGTGGCGCTGCTGGGCGCCAACGGCGCGGGCAAGACCACCACGCTCAAGGCCATCTCCAACCTGCTGCATGCCGAGCGCGGCGACGTCACCAAGGGCTCGATCGAATATCGCGGCAACCGGGTCGACCGGCTCACGCCCAACGAGCTGGTCAAGCGCGGCGTCATCCAGGTGATGGAAGGGAGGCATTGCTTTGCCCACCTGACGCTGGAAGAAAACCTGCTGACCGGCGCCTATACGCGCGGCCTGTCGCGCAGCGAGACGCGCGATGCGCTGGAACGCATCTACGCGTACTTTCCCCGCCTGAAGACGCGCCGCAAATCGCAGGCGGGCTACACCTCCGGCGGCGAGCAGCAGATGTGCGCGATCGGCCGGGCCATGATGGCCAAGCCCAGCATGATCCTGCTCGACGAGCCGTCGATGGGCCTGGCGCCGCAGATCGTCGAGGAGATCTTCGAGATCGTGCGCGACCTCAACCAGCGCGAGAAGGTCAGTTTCCTGCTGGCCGAGCAGAACACCATGGTGGCGCTGCGCTATGCCGACTACGGCTACATCCTGGAGAACGGCCGCGTGGTGATGGATGGCGCGGCCGAGGCGTTGCGCACCAATGAGGATGTGAAGGAGTTCTACCTGGGCGTGGCGGCGAACGACGGCGAGGGCGGCGGGCGGAGTTCTTTCCGCGACGTGAAAAGCTATCGCCGCCGCAAGCGCTGGCTGGCCTGAGAAGGGCACTCGGTCTTAAACACAACGCCGATCGGTGAGCGCTGCCTCACGCGGTTCATCACGCGACTACTACGCGAACTACGCACCATGTCCGAACACTTCGATTCGCTCGAAACCCGTGCCCCTGAAGTCCGCTCGCAGGCCTTGCTGGCGGCCTTGTCGCGGCAGGTCGCGCATGCCAAGGCGCATGCCCCCTATTTTGCCGAGGTCTTGCGCGATGTGGATCCGCTCGCGCTGGATTCCCGCGCGGCGCTGGCGGCACTGCCGGTGACGCGCAAGTCCGAGCTGACGGCGCGGCAGAAGGCGATGCCGCCGCTGGGCGGGCTCAATGCGACCCCGCTGGGGGGCTTGCGGCATATCTTCCAGTCGCCGGGGCCGATCAACGAGCCGGACGGGCACGACGCCGACTGGTGGCGCATCGCGCGCGCCATGTTCGCGGCGGGCTTCCGTTCTGGCGATCTGGTCTACAACACCTTCTCCTATCACTTCACGCCAGCCGGCATGATGATGGAAACCGGTGCCCATCGCCTGGGTTGCTGCGTGTTTCCCGCCGGCGTGGGCCAGACCGAATCACAGGTGCAGGCGCTGGCCAGCCTGCAGCCGGCGGCCTACGCGGGCACACCATCGTTTCTCAGGCTGCTGCTGGAGAAAGGCGACGAACTCGGCCTGCCTTGCCGCAGCCTGGGCAAGGCGCTGGTGTCCGGCGAGGCGCTGCCGCCCTCGCTGCGCGCGTGGTTCGGCGAGCGCGGCATCCGGGTGCAGCAGATGTATGGCAGCGCCGATGTGGGCCTGATTGCCTATGAGACTCAGGGCGGCGATGGCTGGGTGGTGGACGAGAACGTGCTGGTCGAGATCGTCGAGCCGGGTGGCACGCAGCCGATGCCGGAGGGCGAGACCGGCGAGGTGGTGGTGACCGTGCTCGGCAACGGCGACTATCCGCTGATCCGCTTTGGCACGGGCGACCTGTCGGCGTTCGTGGCCGGTTCGGGCGAGCGCGCCAGCCCGTGCGGGCGAACCAACCTGCGCCTGAAGGGCTGGCTTGGACGCGCCGACCAGACTACCAAGGTCAAGGGCATGTTCGTGCATCCCGGCCAGGTGGGCGAGGTGGTGCGGCGCCATCCCGAGGTGCGCGCCGCGCGCCTGGTGGTGACGGGCAGCGTTGGCGCCGACGTGATGACCCTGCATTGCGATGCCACCCGCGAGGATGCGAGCCTGGGMCAGGCCATCGGCGAATCGCTGCGCGAAGTCATGCGCCTGCGTGGCGAAGTGCGCTTCGTGGCAGCGGGTTCGCTGCCGCAGGATGGCAAGGTGATCGAGGACGCGCGCAGCTACGACTGAGCGCGATCGCCAGTTTGTTCGGGCGGCGCAGCATGGCCGCCCGGTGGGCGCGTCGGCAGCCATAGCAGCCACGCGCTGACGGCCGCCGCGGTGGCAACCAGCGCCAGCGACGCCAGCGGGCGCTCGCGCATCAGCCACGCGGTGATGCCCATCGACGGCCACATCATCCCGATGGCCAGGCACTTGGCACGCAGCGGCACGCTGCGGTGCACCTGCCAGTCATGCACCAGCGGGCCGAAGCGCGGATGCGCCAGCAGCCGTGCGTGAAAGCGCTCCGAGCCGCGCGCGAAGCAGGCGGCGGCCAGCAGCACGAACGGCGTGGTCGGCAGCACCGGCAGGAAGATGCCGGCAATGCCCAGCAGCAGGCTGAGCATGCCAAGCACCACCCATATCGCGCGCAGCGCCCGCTGCCTGCGGCCGAGGGTCATGCCGGCTGCGGCGGTGCCGGGCGGGGGCATTGCGCTCAGACCGCCAGTCCCAGGCGGGCGCGGGCCTCGTTGTACTCGGCCTTCATGCGCGCCACGATTTCGCCGGCGGTGGGGATGTCGTGGATCTGGCCCACGCCCTGGCCGGCACCCCACACGTCCTTCCATGCCTTGGCCTTGGAGGCGCCGCTGGAGAAGTCCATCTTGGTCTTGTCGGCCACGGGCAGGTTCTCGGGATCCAGCCCCGACGCCTCGATGCTCTCGCGGATGTAGTTGCCGTGCACGCCGGTGAACAGGTTGGTGTAGATGATGTCGGCCGCGGCGGAGGTGGTGATCGACTGCTTGTAGGTCTCGCTGGCGTGGGCTTCCTGCGAGGCGATGAAACGGGTGCCCACATAGGCGAAGTCCGCCCCCATGGCCTGCGCGGCCAGCACGGATTCGCCGTTGGCGATCGAGCCCGACAGCGCGATCACGCCGTCGAAGATCTTGCGCACTTCGCCCACCAGCGCGAACGGCGACAGCGTGCCGGCATGCCCGCCGGCGCCGGCCGCTACCAGGATCAGGCCGTCCACGCCGGCCTCGATCGCCTTCTCGGCGTGGCGGATGCTGATGACGTCGTGCAGCACGATGCCGCCATAACTGTGCACCGCGTCGATCATCTCCTTGGGCGGCGCGCGCAGCGAGGTGATGAAGATCGGCACCTTGTGGTCCACGCACACCTTGATGTCGTGCTCCAGCCGCGCGTTCGAGACGTGCACGATCTGGTTGACCGCGATGGGTCCCACCGGCTTGTCCGGATTGGCGGCGCGGAAGCTGGCGAGTTCTTCTTCCATCTGCGTGAGCCACTCGCCCAGCATCTCGGCCGGGCGCGCGTTCAGCGCGGGGAAGGAACCGACGATGCCGGCCTTGCACTGCGCCAGCACCAGCTCGGGGTAGCTGACGATGAACATCGGCGAGGAAATCACGGGCAGCGCCAGGTTTTGCAGGACCTGGGGCAGTTGTTTGGCGGCGGGCATGGCGTCTCCTGGACCACGTACGGGCGCCGGTGGCGCCCTGGATATGAACGATCGTTCGATTATAGGGAGTTTCGGCTTGCGGGCGTTAGAAGGGGCAATCTACGCCGGGGCGATCGCTCTCTCTTCACCATAGACGACCGGCGGCATTGGCGAAGCCGGGCGGCCTGGCCATGGCGGCACTGGACGCAGCCACTTGGCGGATGCACATGGCGTGCCCTGTGATGTCCTTCCGTTGACGGCTCATCGCTTCGTCGCCGACAAACGGCGGGAGCAAAAAAAACCCCGCTACGCCGCGGGGCCAACTACCACGAAGACTGATAGGAAGAGGCGGAAGGGCACCTGCCAATGCCGCGTCCGCACACCGGACTATAGATGGCGTTTGTGACGAACCAAAGACGCTCGCGTGAAGTCGGGATGACCGTTGCGCGCGCCTGGCCTGCCGATGAAAAACGGCGCACTCGGGCGCCGTTCGTCCTTGGCCGAGGCGGCCGGATTTCAGATCTTTTCCAGCAGGAGGCCCTTGAGATACTCGCCTTCGGGGAAGGCGGCCAGCATCGGGTGATCGGTGCCGGCCGAGAGGCGGCGCAGGATGCGCGCGTCGGCACGGGCGTCGGTAGCCGCGCCAGCCACGATCTTCTGGAACAGCTCCATGCTGATCGCACCCGAGCACGAATAGGTGAACAGCAGGCCGCCCGGACGCAGCAACTGCAGGCCGACCAGGTTGATTTCCTTGTAGGCGCGTGCGGCGCGGTCGATGTGCTGGGCGGAGGGCGCGAACTTGGGCGGGTCCAGCACCACCAGGTCGAACTGGCGGCCTTCGGCGCGGAACTGGCGCAGCGACTTGAATACATCGGCATCGAGCCAGGTCGCGCGCTCGGGGTCGAAGCCATTCAGGGTGACGTTGCCAGCGGCGGTCTTGAGTGCTTCGCCGGAGGAGTCGATCGAGGTCACCGCGGTGGCGCCGCCACGCAGCGCCGCCAGCGAGAAGCCGCCGGTGTAGCAGAAGCAGTTGAGTACCTCGCGGCCGTTGGCGAGGTCGCCCACCAGCTTGCGGTTGTCGCGCTGGTCGACATAGAAGCCGGTCTTGTGGCCGCTGCGCACGTCCACGTAGTAGCGCACGCCGTGTTCGGTCACGCTGAGTTCAGGATCGGGTTCGGCGCCAGCCAGCACACCTGTCACCAGCGGCAGGCCTTCGCGTTCGCGCACGGCGGCGTCGGAGCGCTCGTACACGTTGGGGCAGCCGGTTTCCTTGACCAGCGCCTGCACCAGCGCGTCCTTCCAGGCTTCGACCCCGGCGGCGTTGAACTGGCACACCAGCTGGCCGTTCGCGCCGCTGCCGTAGTAGTCGACGATCAGTCCAGGCAGGCGGTCGGCCTCACCGAACACCAGGCGCACCGCGTCGCTGTCCCTGACCCACTGCTTGCGATGGGCGACGGCGGCGGAGACGCGCCGCTTGAACATGGCGTGATCGACCGGCTCGCTTTCGTCGAAGCTCCACACCCGCACGCGAATCTGGGAGCTGGGGCTGTAGGCCCCGCGCGCCAGGAAGCGGCCGTCGGCGGCGCGCACGATCACGGTGCTGCCGGATTCACAACGGCCTTCGATGGTGTCCACGCCGGTCGCATAGACCCAGGGGTGGCGGCGCAGCAGGGATTTTTCCTTGCCGGGCTTGAGGGTGATGGTGTTCATGGTTTGTTGTTTTTGGCGCCAGACGAAGCCGGGCGGATAGGCCAACCCGGTCCGAAGTGCCTGATTGTTGTTACCCCCTCACCCCTCAGGGGGAGAGGGGCGCCACGCAGTGCATGGCGGGAGGATTGCGGCAAGCTGGCCGGCCGCTACACCGTCCAACCGCTTACAGCACCACCTTCACCATCGGGTGGGAAGTCAGCGCGCGGTACAGGTCGTCGAGCTGTTCGCGGCTGGTGACCCATACCGTGACGGTCAGGCCGAGGTAGTTGCCCTTGCTCGAGGGACGCATTTCCATCTTGCCGGCGTGGAAGTCGGGATCGAAGCCCTGCACCAGCGTCACGATGGCTTCGGCGAAGCCATCCTGCATGCTTCCCATCACCTTGATGGGGAAATGGCTGGGATACTCGATCAGCGACTCGCGCGGCGGGACGTTGCCCGGCTTGCCCTGGTCGGAATTGTCGTTGCTCATTTCAAGGCCCTCCAGCTTACTTGCGCTTGAACCACAGGCGGATGGTATCCCACAGGCGGCCGAAGAAGCCTGCCTCGGGCACGTCTTCCAGCGCCACCACCGGGAATTCGGCCACCTTGGTGGCGCCGTCCATCAGCTTGACTGTGCCGACCTGCTGGCCGGCCGCGATCGGGGCCAGCAGCAGTTCCTGGCGTTCCAGCACCGGCTTGATGCGGCCGCCCGTGCCCTTGGGCACGGTGATGTACGTTTCGTCCTTGACGCCGATCTTGACGGTGGATTCCTTGCCCTTGTAGATCTCCGGCGTGGCCAGCACCTGCCCGCGGTCGTACAGGCGCAGGGTGTCGAAGAACTGGAAGCCGTAGTTGAGGATCTTCAGGCTTTCCTGCGTGCGGACCGCTTCGGTGGTGGTACCGATCACGATCGAGACCAGGCGGCGCGAACCGTTCGGCACATTGGCCAGCGGACGCTTGGCCGAGGAGATCAGGCAGTAGCCGGCCGACTTGGTGTGGCCCGTCTTGACGCCGTCCACGGTCGGGTCGATGTAGAGCAGGCGGTTGCGGTTGGGCTGGCGGATCTTGTTGTAGGTGAATTCCTTCTGCGAGTACATGCTGTAGTACTCGGGGAAGTCCTTGATGATGCGCGTGGTCAGCGTGGCCAGATCCATGGCCGTGGTGTAGTGGTTCGGGTCGGGGATGCCGTCGGTGTTGGTGAAGTGGGTGTTCTTCATCCCCAGTTGCTGGGCTTCGCGATTCATCATCGCCACGAAGCCTTCCTCCGAGCCGCCGACCGCTTCGGCCAGCGCCAGCGCGGCGTCGTTGCCCGACTGCACGATCAGGCCCAGCAGCAGGTCGCGCACGCTCACCGGCTTGTTGGGCTCCAGGAACATGCGCGATTCGTCGCTCTTGACCTTCAGGACCAGCGTGGTCGGCACCACGGTCTGGTCGATCGTGAGGCGCTTTTCCTTGATAGCGGCAAACGCCAGGTAGGCGGTCATCAGCTTGGTCAGCGAGGCCGGCTCGATGCGCGCGTCGGCGTTCTGCGAAGCCAGGGCCTGGCCGCTGGTGACGTCGTACAGCATCCAGGACTTGGCCGCGACCTGCGGCATCGGCACGCCCTGGGCGCGCACGGGCGCCGCGGGAAGTACCGTGGCCGCGCCGACGATGGCGGCGGTGACGATGGCGGACGTGTTGGCGGACGCGAAAAGCGGCGTGGCTCTATTCAACATGTTTCAGTTTCCGACAAAAAAAAGGGGCGGGGAATGCATCCGGTGACATGGCGGGGCGGCGCGCCGCTCCCGTCACTGGTCCCACGCATTGACGACGAGCTGCTTGATCAGGTGCAGCTTGCGATGAAAGAAGTGGTCGGCGCCGGGGATCACGATCACCGGCAGTTCCTGCGGGCGGGCCCAGTCGAACACGCTTGCCAGCGGTACGGTGTCATCCTGCTCGCCGTGTATGACGATGGTGTCGGCCGGCACCGTGGCCACTTCCCAGCGGCTGGCGGCGGTCCCCACCATGACCAGGCGCTGCGCCGGCGTGCCGGCCTCGGCCAGGCGCCGGGCCACATGGCTTGCCACGAAGCTGCCGAAGGAGAAACCGCCCAGCGCCAGCGGCAGCGTGGCGGCATCCGGCGACCACGCGGCCTGGGTGCGCATCCAGGCAATCACCGCCAGCAGGTCGTCCTGCTCGCCCACGCCGTTGTCGTGGCTGCCCGCGGTGCCGCCGACGCCACGGAAGTTCGGCCGCACGGTGGCGTATCCCAGCTGCACGAAACTGCGCGCCAGCGTTTGCGCCACCTTGTTGTCCTTGGTGCCACCAAACAGCGGATGCGGATGGGCCACCAGCGCGAGGCCGCGCGGGGCGCCGGCCTGGGGCAGGTCGACCGAAATGTCGATGGCGCCGGCTGGGCCGGCAACGGTAAGTACCTGGGTATGCGCGTTCATGGAA
The DNA here is from genome assembly GCF_056396665.1 of Cupriavidus sp. 05T313. Taxonomy (NCBI): domain Bacteria; kingdom Pseudomonadati; phylum Pseudomonadota; class Betaproteobacteria; order Burkholderiales; family Burkholderiaceae; genus Cupriavidus; species Cupriavidus sp. 05T313. The sequence goes on from NZ_JBFTLX010000053.1 coordinate 17,814, forward strand.
ACAGGAAGCGGGTGACTGGCTAAAGCGCGGCTGCGCCCGGGGTTCAGCGGCTTATCGGTTCAGCGTATCTGCGTATCTGCGTGGCCGCCGGTCAGCGATCAAGCATCAGGCGTTCGACCGGCTTGCCGCCCACCAGATGGCTGTCGATGATTTCGTCGATGTCCTGCTCGTCGACGAAGGTGTACCAGACGGCCTCGGGATAGACCACCAGCACCGGCCCGAGTTCACAACGGTTCAGGCAGCCAGCCTTGTTGATGCGCACCCGCCCTTCGCCGCCGCTGATGCCGAGCGCCTTGCAGCGCTTCTTGGCGTATTCCTGCATGGCCTTCGCATTGTGGTCAGCGCAGCAGGCGCCGCCATCCTCGCGCTGGTTGAGGCAGAAGAAAACATGGTGCTCGTAGTAGCTGCTCATGCGTGGTGGGCGTTCGGCGGCTTGCGGCACCGCAAGGCAAAGGTGCCCCGGGCGCGCGCCGGCCGCTAGGGAATGGGTGGAAGGGCTGAATTATACGGTGTGAAGCGGGGCGGTTCGACGCTTTGGGCCCCGGCTTCGATGCCGCGGGCGCGGTGCCGCCGGCATGGGTGGCGTAGCGCGCACCCGCGCGGGCGGGATCGTCCGGATCCCCGGACGCGCATTTTCCGGATTTCCGGAAAGCCGGAGTGAACGCGCGGCCGCTTTGCCAGCTTCCTTTTGAAATCAGGGGCTTGGCGCGGCGTGGCGGGCTGGCACGGCGGTTGCGATTAGTAAGGCAGACGCGTTCCATTTGCAGGGCGCGCGAACCTGCCGCCGCTGCGGCGGCGGGCACGGTCAAAATACCGAGGACGACATCATGAGGAAACCCTTCTACAAGATCCTGTACGTGCAGGTGCTATTCGCCATCGCGGTGGGCATCGTGCTCGGGCACTTCTGGCCCGCTACGGGCATTGCAATGAAGCCGCTGGGCGACGGCTTCATCAAGCTGATCAAGATGATCATCGGGCCGATCATCTTCTGTACCGTGGTGTCCGGCATCGCCGGCATGCGCGACATGAAGAAGGTGGGCCGCGTGGGCGGCAAGGCGCTGCTGTACTTCGAGGTGATCTCCACCTTCGCGCTGCTCATCGGCCTGCTGTCCGCGCACATACTGAAGCCGGGCGTCGGATTCAACATTGATCCGGCCACGCTCGACACCAAGGCGATCTCGCAATACGTGACGCAGGCGCACGGCCAGAGCACGGTCGAGTTCTTCATGCACATCATCCCGGACACGATGGTCAGCGCGTTCGCCAACGGCGACATCCTGCAGATCCTGCTGATTTCGCTGTTCTTCGGCTCGGCGCTGGCGGCGATGGGCGACCGCTCGAAGATTGTGTTCGACTTCGTCGAACAGGTATCCAAGGTGTTCTTCCACATCGTGCATGTGATCACCAAGGTGGCGCCGCTTGGCGCGTTCGGCGCGATGGCCTTCACCATCGGCAAGTACGGTCTCGGTTCGCTGGTGCCGCTGCTCAAGCTGATCGGCACCTTCTACTTCACCGCGATCGTCTTCGTGGTGGTGGTGCTGGGTACGGTGGCGCGCCTGACGGGTTTCAACATCTTCCGCTTCATCGCCTACATCAAGGAAGAACTGCTGATCGTACTGGGCACCAGCTCGTCGGAAGCCGCGCTGCCGCACCTGATGGAAAAGCTGGAAAACCTGGGCTGCTCCAAATCGGTGGTGGGGCTGGTGGTGCCCACGGGTTACTCCTTCAACCTGGATGGCACCAACATCTACATGACCATGGCGGTGCTCTTCATCGCCCAGGCCACCGGCATCGAGCTCACGCTGCTGCAGCAGCTCACCGTCCTGGGCGTGGCGATGATCACCTCCAAGGGCGCCAGCGGCGTGACCGGCTCCGGCTTCATCACGCTGGCCGCCACGCTGGCGGTGGTGCCGGATATTCCGGTGGCGGGCATGGTGCTGATCCTGGGCATCGACCGCTTCATGAGCGAATGCCGCGCGCTGACCAATATCATCGGCAACGGTGTGGCGACGGTGGTCATGTCGGCGTGGGAGCATGAACTTGACCGCGTGCAGCTTGACCGCGCGCTACGCCGTGGCGGCGATGAAACGGCCGAACTTGCCGAAGCCGGCTCCGGCGTCCGCTGAGGTCCGGGCCTCCGGGGCGGCGGCGCCAGCCGGCGCCGCCCGCCAGCGGGTATCATCGGCGCGTGTCCCTTCGCATGCGCCGATGCCACATTCCGACGATTTCCTCGCCGTGCATGATCCCGCTTCCGCCCGCCTGGTGCATACGCCGGGCGATGGCGGCGGAAGCTGGCGAGGCTTTGTGGCGGCGCTGGCCATCGGCCTGCTGGCGCTGTGCTCGCTGACCTGGCTGGTTTCGGTGCAGCGCGGCGTCGATGGCCTGCAACAGACCACGGCGACCCGCGCCGACCGCTACGCGGCCACGCTGGAAAGCACGCTCGACCGCTACGAGTTCCTTCCCGCGCTGGTCTCGCTTCATCCTTTCGTTCACGACCTGCTGGCCGCGCCCACCGATCCCGCGCGGGTGGCGGCGGCCAACCGCTACCTGTCCGACGTCAATCGCCGCGCGCGCGCTTCGGCCACCTATGTGATCGCCGCCAACGGCGTGGCGCTGGCCGCCAGCAACCATGACCAGCCGGGCAGTTTCGTTGGCACCGACTATCGTTTTCGCCCCTATTTCCAGATCGCCTCGCGCGGGGAGGTCGGGCGCTTCTACGCCATCGGCATCACCAGCGACGAACCCGGCTATTACATCGCCCAGCCCGTGAAGGTGGGCAGCCGGGTGGTGGGCGTGACCGTGGTCAAGCTCAACCTGGAGTGGTTCCAGCGCGCGGGCGCCGGCGGCGCCGAGCCGGTGATGGTGAGCGACGACCACGGCGTGGTTTTTCTCTCATCGGTTCCGGCCTGGCAATACCGCACGCTGCGGCCGCTGCCGCCCGAGTTGCAGTCGGAGCTGGACCGCACGCGCCAGTACCACGACCAGGCGGTCAAGCCGCTGCCGCTGGAGGCGCTGCAATCGCCGGTCACGCGCTGGCTCGGCCATACGGTGCTGGGCGAGGGCGCGCGGCTGGTGCGCATCGGCACAGGCGGCAGCGCCGAGCGTTACCTCGAGATCAGCCGCAAGGTGGGCCCGGCCGACTGGACCATGCAGGTGATGGCCTCGCTGGACCCGGTGCTGGCGAGCGCGCGCAATGCCACCGTGGGCGCGGCGCTGGCCTATGCCTGCATGTGCCTGCTGCTGTTCAACTGGCGCCAGCGCCGCCAGCGCGCGCGCGACATCGAATACGGCAGGCGCTTGCTCGAAGCCGCTTACGACGAACTCGAGCGGCGCGTGGAGGCGCGCACGGCTGACCTGATGGCCATCAACGAGCAACTGGAAGCCGAAGTGGCCGAACGCACGCGCGCCGAGGGCGAACTGCGCGCGGCACAGGACGAACTGGTGCAGGCCAGCAAGCTGGCGGCGCTGGGCCAGATGGCGGCGGGCATCACCCATGAGCTGAACCAGCCGCTGGCGGCCCTGCGCACCTTTTCCGACAACACCCGCGTGCTGCTGGAGCGCGGCAAGCTCGATGCGGTGACCGACAACCTGGCCGCCATTGCCGATCTCACGGCACGCATGGGCAAGATCACCGGGCAGCTCAAGCTGTTCGCCGGCAAGGCGCGCCAGCGCCGCCACGCGGTGCATGTGCGCGCCGCGCTGGATCACGTGCTGGCGCTGATGGCGCCGCGGCTCGCTCACGTCACGCTAAGGGTGGAGGGCTTGTCGCAACCGCCCGGGCCTGCGGTGTGGGCCGACGAGCTCAAGCTCGAGCAAGTGCTGCTCAACCTCATCGGTAACGCGCTGGATGCGCTGGCCACCGCTGCGCCGGACGCGCCGTGCGTGGAAGTGGCGGTCAGCGAGCACGGCGACACCGTCAGCATCGCGGTGCGCGACAACGGCACCGGCATTCCCGTCGACGTCTTGCCCAGGCTGTTCGAGCCCTTCTTCACCACCAAGGAAATCGGCCAGGGCCTCGGCCTTGGACTGGCCATCTCGACCTCCATCGTGCGCGAGTTCGGCGGCCAGCTGAGCGCGGCCGGCCGGCCGGATGGCGGCGCCGAATTCGTGGTGGTGCTGCGGCGTGCACCTGCGCCCGATGGTGGCGCGCCCCGCGCGGAGCCAAGATCCACCTCTCCCACCCATACTGAGTGAGCATCGCCATGCAAGACGGATTGCGTGTCCTGTTCGTCGAAGACGAACCCCTGGTACGCCAGGCTACCGCGCAGAGCCTGGAACTGGCTGGCTTCTCCGTGCTGGCGCTGCCTTCGGCCGAAGCCGCCATGCCGCACCTGTCGCCGGAATTCCCCGGCGTGCTGGTGACGGACGTGCGGCTCACCGGCGCCAGCGGCCTGGACCTGTTGCAGCACTGCCGCAACGCGGCACCGGGCGTACCCGTGATCCTGGTCACCGGCCACGGCGACATCACCATGGCGGTGCAGGCCATGCGCGAAGGCGCCTACGACTTTATCGAGAAACCCTTCGGTGCCGACCGCCTGACCGAGACCGTGCGCCGCGCGCTGGAACGGCGCGCGCTCGAACTGGAAAACCTCGCCCTGCGGCGCGAGCTGGCCGGCCCGGCCGCGGGCACCCGTATCATCGGGCGCTCTCCTGCCATCGAGCAGGTGCGCATGCTGGTGGCCAACGTGGCCGCCACCGACGTGCCGGTGATGATCAACGGCGAGACCGGCACCGGCAAGGAGTTGGTGGCGCGCAGCCTGCATGCCTTGTCGCCGCGGCATCACGCACCGTTCGTCGCGCTGAATTGCGGCGCGGTGCCGGAGGCCATTTTCGAGAGCGAGATGTTCGGCCATGAGGCGGGCGCTTTCACCGGCGCCGGCAAGCGCCGCGTGGGCAAGCTCGAGCATGCCTCCGGCGGCACGCTGTTCCTCGACGAAATCGAGAGCATGCCGCTGGCGCTGCAGGTCAAGCTGCTGCGCGTGCTGCAGGAGGGCACGCTGGAGCGGCTCGGGTCCAATGCATCGATCGCAATCGATGTGCGCATCGTGGCGGCGGCAAAGGGGGATATGGAGGCGCTGGTGGCGCAAGGCACGTTCCGCCAGGATCTCTACTACCGGCTCAATGTCGTCACCATCCCGCTGCCSCCGCTGCGCGASCGSCGCGAGGAYATCGTGCCGCTGTTCGAGCACTTCATGCTGGTGGCGGCSGTGCGCTACCAGCGCCCCGCGCCSATCCTCTCCGAGCTGCAGCGCCAGGCGCTGATGCAGCGCGCCTGGCCCGGCAATGTGCGCGAGTTGCGCAACGCCGCCGACCGTCTGGTGCTGGGCGTGCCCGAGGGCGGCACGCGCGCCGATGCGCTCGACGACTCCACGCCGCTCAAGGAGCGCATGGAACACTACGAGCGTGCTGTCATCGCCGATACGCTGGCGCGCACCGGCGGCGCGGTCAGCCAGGCCGCGGACCTGCTGCAGGTTGGCAAGGCCACGCTGTACGACAAGATCAAGCGCTACGGGTTGTAGGGCAGCTTGCCGTCAACGGCAGCTCAACGCCACATATCCCGCATGCGCCCGGCCAGGTCGAGCCTGGGCAACGGCGCCCTGGCTGGCGCGTCCGCGACCGGCGGGGGCGGCGGCCAGGCGCGGCTGTGGAACAGCGGCATCACCCGGTTGGGCAGGAAGCGCGTGCGCGAAGCGTAGACGTGGCGATCCCCATAGCCGGTCTGCTGGTGCACATAGAAGCGCTGCGGCACCACGATGTCGAGGTGGTCGCGGGCGCGGGTCATCGCCACATACAGCAGGCGGCGCTCTTCCTCGATTTCCTCGGTGGTGCCGGTGGCCAGGTCCGAAGGCATGCAGCCGTCGACGGCGTTGAGCACGTAGACCGCCTTCCATTCCTGGCCCTTGGCCGAGTGGATGGTCGACAGGATCAGGTAATCCTCGTCGCGCAGCGGCACGCCGGATTCGTCGCTCGACGCAYCCGGCGGGTCGAGCGTGAGTTCGGTCAGGAAGCGCTCGCGCGAGGCGTAGGTGGCGGCGATTCGTTCCAGTTGCTGGAGATCGGCCGCGCGCGCGGGAGCGTCGTCGTGCAGGCGTTCCAGATGCGGCTGGTACCACGCCACCACCTGCTCGAAGGCCGAGGGCCACGGCGCGGCCGGCGCCATCAGGCTGCGCGCCAGCGCCAGCAGATCGGGCCACGCCTCGGCGGCGGCCGGCGGTGCCTCGAAGGATTCCAGCGCGAACAGCGGCTCGGTGGCGATTTCCACCGCGTCCAGCGCGCGCGCGGCGGTTTTTGGTCCCACGCCGGGCAATAGCTGCAGGCTGCGGAAGCCCGCCATGCGGTCGCGCGGATTTTCCAGCCAGCGCACGACCGCCAGCACATCCTTTACGTGCGTGGATTCCAGGAATTTCAGGCCGCCGAACTTGACGAAGGGGATGTTGCGCCGGACCAGCTCGATCTCGAGCTGCGCGCTGTGGTCGGCGGCGCGGAACAGCACGGCCTGCGACAGCAGCGCCAGCCCGGCCTCGCGCCGCGCCAGGATCTGCTCGACCACGTAGCGGGCCTGGTCCGCTTCATCGTTGACCACGACGATCTCCGGTTTCTCGGCCGAGCCGCGCTCCGACCACAGGTCCTTGGTATAGCGTTCGGCCGCGAGGCCGATCACCGCATTGGCGCCGGCCAGGATAGGCTGGGTCGAGCGGTAGTTCTGCGACAGCGTGACCATGTCCGCGGCCGGTGTGAACTGTCCGGGGAAATCGAGGATGTTGCGCACCGTGGCGCCACGGAAGGCATAGATCGACTGGGCATCGTCACCCACCACGGTCAGGCCGCGTCCGTCGGGCTTGAGCGCGAGCAGGATGGCGGCCTGCAGCGCATTGGTGTCTTGGTATTCGTCCACCAGCACATGGTCGAAGCGCGCGCCCATGTCCTGCGCCAGCACGGGTTCGGCCAAGGCCTGCGCCCAGTAGAGCAGCAGGTCGTCGTAGTCGAGCACCTGCTGCTTCTGCTTGGCTTCCACATAGCCGGCGAACAGCCCGCGCAGCGCATCCGTCCACATGGCATAGCGCGGGAACCATTGCTTGAGCACGTCTTCCAGCGGGGCCTGCGTGTTGACCACGCGCGAGTAGATCGACAGGCAGGTTTCCTTGCGCGGGAAACGCGAGGCCTGCGCGGACAGGCCGAGGTCATGGCGTACCACATTCATCAGGTCGGCGGCATCGCCGCGATCGCAGATGGTGAAGCTGGGCGACAGGCCGAGCGTCTCGGCGTACTCGCGCAACAGGCGCGCGCCGATGGCGTGGAAGGTGCCCGACCACGTCAGCGCGGCGCGGCCCGCGCCGGAGGTCTGCATGCCGAGCGCCTGGTCCACGATGCGCTCGACCCGCCGCCCCATCTCCGACGCCGCGCGGCGCGAGAACGTCAGCAGCAGGATGCGGCGCGGATCGGCGCCGCCCAGCACCAGGTGCGCGACCCGGTGCGCCAGCGTSTTGGTCTTGCCCGAGCCGGCGCCGGCGATGATCAGCAGCGGCGCGGCGGGCTCGTGGGTCACGGCCGCGCGCTGTTCCGGGTTCAGGGTGGACAGGTAGGCGGGCGTGGCGCAGGCATCCTGCCTGTTGGCGGGTGCATCGCAAAGCACGGCGCTGGGATCGGGATCGAGTAACACGGCAGGGGCCTTTGGGGATGCCGGGCGTGCAAGTGCGCTGGCCGGCATGGGCGGGGAAAACTGCCGGTAACTGTATATCCATACAGGCGAACTGCGCAAGGCCGGGGCCGTTGCGTGGGGCTGCCGCAATAAAAAAGGTGCCATGGCAGGCACCTTTCCGGCGGATTCGGGCGGGCTGCGCGGATCAGGCCGCCTTGGCGAGCGCGCCGTCGAGCAGCTTGTGCAGCGCATCCCACTCCGGTTCGCCGACATAACGCTTGAGGATGCGGCCGTCCTTATCGATCACGAAGGTGGTCGGGGTCAGTTGGACCTCGCCGAATGCCTTGGCCGCCGCGCCGTCGGAGTCCATCGCCACCTTGAACGGCAACTTGCGGGTTAGCGCATAGTTCATCACGTACATCGGCGGGTCGTAGCTCATTGCCACCGCCACGAACTCCAGGCCCTTGTCCTTGAACTTGTCATAGGTCTTGACCATGTCCGGCATCTCCTTGACGCAGGTGACGCAGCTGGTGGCCCAGAAGTTGACCAGGTAGACCTTGCCCTTGAGATCGGCGGTGCTGACCTTCTCGCCCGACAGCAGCGTGAAGGTGGCGGGCGGCGCGGCAGTGGCTGGGGCGATGGCGCGGTAGCCGAACCAGCCCAGCACGGCAACCAGCAGCACGGCGCCGATCGCGGGCCAGAGCTTGCGCCGGGCCGGGCTTGCCGCGGGAGGGGCGGTTGGGGAAGTGGAGGTCGTCATGATGCTCGCCGACAGGTCAGACAAGCCGCCATTCTACTGCCGCTGCCGCGGCGCTGCCGGATGCATGCATGGAGGCACTCGCGCTGCGGCGATTAGCCGCAGTTCAGTCCGGCGTGGCGGCCAACGCCGAGCGGGCCTTATCCAGCGCCTGTTCCAGGTAGGCACCGTAGAAGTCAGGCTGCATGCCGCGCAACGGGGTGGCCAGCGAGCGGCCGCGCGCGTCCAGGAAGAGCACCGTGGGCGCCACCGTCACGTGGCGGCTGCGGGCCCATTCACGCGCCGTGGTCATGCTGCCATCCGCATTGCGCAGCGGCGTGTTGGCGGTCATGTCGAGCTCCCGCGCCACGATCTCGCCCGCCGCCGCCTGCGGGCCGAGATAGTTGCGGCGCACCGTTTCGCAGTAAACGCAGTCGGGCAGCGTGACCAGCACCACCAGCGGTTCGCCGCGGGTGGCCGCCGCCTTGGCCTGGGCGGCCAGGTCGGTTGCCGCGGGCAGGTGGGTGCTGGCGGCCAAGGCGCCATGGCTTGTCGTGACGATGAGGGCACCCATCACCGCCGCCACGGCGCGCAAGGTACGGCGGGCGGGCGCACGGCGCGGTTGCGGCATGGACGGGACTGACGGGTGGCCGGGCGACGGGATTTGCATGGGCTGGCAATGTGGATGCGCGCTGGCACGCAGGTTCCCCGATAATAGCGGCTTCCGTCCGCATCCGTGGTGCCGCGCCCGCGCGCCCTGGATGCGGGATCGCACAATCCCGGGCACTGTCCCCGGCAATGTCCGCCGGACCGTTGCCGCACGCTGCCGTATCCACTGCCGAGATGTCCCACCGCCGGTTTTCCCGCTTGTTACCGTCCTCGCTTGCCACCGCCCTCGCCGTGACCGCACTCGGCGCCGGGCTGATCGCCTGCTCGCCGCGCTATGACTGGCGCACCATTCAGTCCAACGAWGGYSSGTACGCCGCGCTCTATCCGGGCAAGCCAAGCGGCGCCGCCCGCGAAGTAGCCATTGCCGGGCGCAAGCTGCCGATGACGATGGACGCGGCCCGGATCGACGAAACCCTGTTCGCCGTTGGCGTGGTGACCTTGCCCGCCGACGATGCCGCGTTGCGGCAGGCCGCGCTTGAATCGATGCAGGCGGGGTTGCTTGGCAACCTCGGTCCCCACCCCGCGGAAGCGGTCAAGACGCGCAAGGTGAAGGTGATGTCGGCCGCGACACCCGCCGTGGCGCTTGACGGCGTGGAGGTGCAGGTGGCTGCGGTCTCGCCGCAGGACCAGTCGCCTCGCAGGCTGACGGCGCGGCTGGTGGCTTCCGGCGTGCACGTCTACCAGGCGGTTGTGCTGGAGGCCGGCGATGCCGCGCGCGACCAGCGCCAGGCGGAGCAGGTCGACCAGTTCCTCACCGGTTTTCATCCGTTTTAAGCTCTGCCGAGCCTTATTGCGCTTTAGCCGGCCCGCAATGCGCGGGCCGATCAGTCCGTTCAAGGGAGTTCATTCATGCGTTGGGAAGTTTGGCTGGCTTATTTCGCGGCTTGTTGGGTGATTGCCGTTTCGCCGGGTTCGGGGGCGGTGCTGTCGATGAGCCATGGCCTGTCGTACGGGCTGCGCAAGACCACCACTACGATCTTTGGCTTGCAGACCGGCCTGGTGATCATCCTGCTGGTGGCAGGCGGCGGCCTGGGCGCGCTGCTGCTGGCGTCCGAGCATGCGTTCGCCGTGGTCAAGACGATCGGTGCGCTCTACCTGATCTACATCGGCGTGCAGCAGTGGCGCGCCCGCGTGGATAGCGCCCCGGATGAGGCGGCGCAGGGCCAGGAGGCGCCGCGCGTTGCCGCGCTGAGCCCGCGCCGCCGTTTCGCCACCGGCTTGCTAACCAATGTGACCAATCCCAAAGGCATCATCTTCATGGTCGCGGTGCTGCCGCAGTTCATCGACCCGGCCCATGCGCTCGCGCCCCAGCTCGCCATCCTGGCCGTGACGATGTGCGCCGTGGACCTGGTGGTGATGCATGGCTACGCGCTGCTGGCCTCGCGCATGCGCGGCCTGTTGCGCAATGCGCGCGCGGTGCGCTGGCAGAACCGGATCTTCGGCAGCGTGCTGGTGGCCGTGGGCACCGCGCTGTTCTTCGTCCGGCGCCATCCGGCTTGAAGAAGCGGGGCCGGCATCCGCGCCGGCCCGCTCTGCCGATCTGGCGCTAGCTTCCCGCAGGTGCGTTTGCTTCAATAGGTAGGACGACCCAAGCGGAGGTAAGCAATGCGAAGCTCTTCCACCCTGCAGGCCAGGTTGCATGCACGACCGGCCCATACCGTGCCGCCGGACGAGGAGCCGCCGCCGCCGGGCATTCCGCCCGATCTCCCACCCATCGAACACCCACCGCCGCCGACGGAGCCGCCGGTGGCGGTGCCTCCGCCCCGGCGTGGCTGAGTGCGAACCGGACGCACGCCGTTGCTACGGCGTACGCAGCGCCCGCCGGTACTGGATGGCCTCGCCCACATGGCTGGGCTGCAATAGCTCGGTTCCCGCCAGGTCGGCAATCGTGCGGGCGATCTTCAGCGCCCGGAAATAGGCGCGCGCCGACCAGGCCAGCTTGGTCATGGCGCCACGCAGCAAGGCTTGCGCCTCGGGCGTGAGCGGACAGTGCTCGTCAATCTCGCGCCCCGAGAGCGCCGCGTTGGGCTTGCCCTGGCGCGCCTGCTGCAGGGCGCGGGCGGCCAGCACGCGCTGGCGCACCTCGGCGCTGGACTCGCCGGGAGGGCCATCGAGCATTTCGCGCTGGTCCTGGGCCGGTACCTCCACTTGCAGGTCGATCCGGTCGAGCAGCGGCCCCGACAGCCTGGACTGATAGCGCAGCACCTGGTCCGGCGTGCAGCGGCAGGGACGCGACGGGTGTCCCAGGTAGCCGCACGGGCAGGGATTCATGGCGGCGACAAACTGGAACCGGGCGGGGAAGTCGGCCTGGCGCGTGGCGCGCGAAATGGTGACGCGGCCCGATTCGAGTGGTTCGCGCAGGACCTCCAGCACGCGGCGGTCGAATTCCGGCAGTTCATCCAGGAACAGTACGCCTTGATGGGCCAGCGAGATCTCGCCGGGGCGAGGATTGCTGCCACCGCCCACCAGCGCCGCCGCCGAAGCGGTGTGGTGCGGCGACCGGTAGGGCCGCTCGCGCCAGCGGGCGGGGTGGAAGCCGGCGGCGGTGAGGCTCTGCACCGCGGCGGATTCCAGCGCTTCCTCCAGCGTCATCGGCGGCAGCAGGCCGGGAAAGCGCTGCGCCAGCATGGATTTGCCAGTGCCAGGAGGGCCGACCAGCAGGGCCGAGTGCTGTCCGGCTGCCGCGATTTCCATGGCGCGGCGCGCTTGCGGCTGGCCCCGGACGTCGCGCATGTCCGGACCGGCAGGCTCGCCTTCGCCGATCTGCGCAAGCGGCTCCGCACGCGCCAGCCGGGCGTCCGGCAGGGGGCCCAGGTGAGCGCAGACTTCCAACAGGGAGCGTGCTCCGTAGACCGTGACCCCGTCGATCAAGGCGGCTTCCGGAGCATTTTCTGCCGCTACCACGAAAGTGCGGGGYGGGCCTGCGCCCGATATCTGCCGCGCGGCGTTGTCACGCCCCAGGCTCATTGCCATGGCCAGCGCCCCGCGCACGGGGCGCAACTCTCCGGATAGCGACAACTCGCCAGCGAACTCGCTGGCATCCAGCCCGTCCAGCGGGACCTGGCCACTGGCGGCCAGGATGCCGAGTGCGATCGGCAGGTCGAAGCGCCCGGATTCCTTGGGCAAATCCGCGGGGGCCAGGTTTACCGTGATCCGCCGGCTGGGAAACTCGAAGCGGCTGTTGAGGATGGCCGCGCGGACCCGCTCACGGCTTTCACGCACCTCGGTATCGGCCAGCCCGACGATCGTGAAGGCGGGAAGGCCGTTGGCCAGGTGCACCTCGACCGATACCAGCGGTGCCTCAAGGCCGGTCAACGCCCGGCTACGCAGCAGTGCGAGGCTCATCTCACTCCGAAAGCGTCAAGGATGTGTTAACGAAAATGGCCGCCGGAATACGGCGGCCATCGGTCGGGATCTTGGCCCAGGTTCATCTGACCACCTGGGCGAGCGTGCGGCGCAGCAAGGGCTTCAGCCGGAAACAGGCGTGTCGGACCCGCCTGCCGCGCGGCTTTCCAGCGCCTGCACGCGGGCTTCCAGTTCTTCCAGCCGCGCGCGGGTGCGCGCCAGAACCTGCGATTGCACATCGAATTCCTCGCGGGTGACCAGGTCGAGCTTGGAAAACCCTTGCGTCATCATGCTGCGCACGTTTTTCTCGATGTCCTTGGCGGGCGAGTTGCGCAAGGCCTCGCTGATCTTGGCCTGGAAATCGTTGAACAGGTCGGTGGGCTTCATTGTGATTCTCCTTTTGCACCGCCTTGGTGCGTGTAATTGGGTGAGCGGATTCGGCGTGCAGCATCGCGGTGCACCGCAATGGGGTGCGGACGAAGGCGATGCGCGCACGGCACTTGCCGCCGGCATGGGCCGATTATCGCGCTTCAGGCGTCGCCGGGAAAGCGCCGGCGCGGGCTGGTAACACCTTTTAACGTTACTGCGCTCGCCGGGAGCCGGCCAGCGCAGTCATTCAAAGCGTCTATATGAGCACAAATAATAATTTGTAATCCTCGTTTTCAGCCTGGCACGGCAGTTGCAGTAATGGTGGCAGGAGCGTCGTTTCGCAAATCATTCTTAAACACACAAGTACCGAGCCAGAGGAAAAGGAGAGCAAACCCATGAAGAAGTTGGCCCTTGCAGTCAGCGCCAGTGCAGTTGTGCTTTGCGGGCTCACCCCCGCAGCATTCGCCCAGAGCAGCGCGCAGGAGGGCGGTGCACCTACCGACGCCGCCGCCGCTGCCGCCGAAGCGTCGCCGCACACCTTCACCGCCAACGTGACCTTGGCCAGTGAGTATCGCTATCGCGGCCTGATGCAGACCAACCGCCGCCCCGCCATCCAGGGCGGGTTTGACTACGCGCATTCGAGCGGCTTTTACGTGGGCAACTGGAACTCGAGCATCAGCTGGCTCGGTGACAGCAATCCGCAAGTCTCGGCGCCGATCGAGATGGACTTCTACGGCGGCTTCAAGAACACGGTGACGCTGGGCGGCCTGGAGTGGAACTACGACGTCGGCGTGCTGCAGTACTACTACCCGGGCGACTACCCGAACGGCTTTACGCGCCCGTACACCACGGAAGTGTATGTCGGCGCCGGCTACGGTCCTGTGTTCTTCAAGTATTCGCAGGCGCTGACCAACCTGTTCGGATTCGCCGACAGCAAGTACAGCTACTACGCCGACCTGTCGGCCAA